>JBBRFY010000085.1:0-17091 GCA_038241205.1 Cytophagales bacterium | reverse complement strand
AAAGGAAAATCAAATTCCACCCGACCTCATATTTTTAGACCTGAACATGCCTAAAATGAACGGATGGGAATTTTTAGAAGAATATAAAAATTTAAGCATAGCTCAAAAAGCCAAAGTGCTTATTGTGATTTTAACAACATCGGCAAATCCCGATCATATTGAAAAAGCAAAACAAATACAAGATGTAACAGGCTTTGAAACTAAACCACTAAGCGAAGCATTGCTTACGAAAATTTTACAGCAACATTTTCGAGACTACCTTTAAAAAATGATACTGCACAGTAGAGATCGTAGAGTATGCTTATAACAGAAAGGTAAATAAACTTTATTGTTCGAGGACAGTTAGTGAATTTCTATGATAGGTTTACGCACAACTGAATGCGTTTCTGTAAAATGCATTTTGGCAAATAATGTAGTTTGTGAGGTGTTGAATGGATGCATTGCACCTTAGCATGTTGGTAAAAATTGATGCTGAGGATACAGGTTTCAAAAAGCACTAAAGTATAGGTTGTTGTTTCATTCGTCAATTTTGAAAACTTGAATCAGTTTAAAAATACCAATCTTGCCATTGCCCAAATCACGCAGACGCCAGTGTGAGAACCTTTTCAACTACTATTATTTTCTATCTTAGTTCGGATTATGGAAGACAATGCACCTCAATCATCCGATATAATATTTTACAGCAGCCCGCAAGGCGATGTTAAAATTGAAGTGGTTTTTAGTGATGAAACCTTCTGGCTTACGCAAAAGAAAATGGCAGAATTATTTGGTGTGGAGGTTCCGGCCATCAGCAAACATTTAGCCAATATCTTTGAGACCAATGAATTGCAAAAAAATCCAACTGTTTCCATTTTGGAAATAGTTCAACAAGAAGGAGGAAGAGGCGTTAGGCGCAATGTCGAATTTTATAATCTGGATGCAATTATTGCTGTAGGGTATAGGGTCAATAGTATAGAGGCTACCCAGTTCAGAATATGGGCTACTAAAACTCTAAGAGAGTTTATTATCAAAGGTTTCGTATTAGACGATGAGCGCCTCAAACAAGGTAAACGATTTGGAAAAGATTACTTCGATGAACTCTTAGAACGTATTCGCGAGATACGTGCAAGCGAGCGTAGATTCTATCTAAAAATAACTGACATCTATGAACAATGTAGTATAGACTATGTGAAGGATGCAGAAATAACACAAACTTTTTTTAAAACAGTTCAGAACAAACTTCACTTTGCAATATCAGGAAAAACAGCGGCTCAGATAATTGCCGAAAGGGTAAACGCTACCAAGCCAAGCATGGGCTTGCAAACATTTAAAAATGCACCCAAAGGCAAGGTGTTAAAAAGTGATATCGCCATTGCCAAAAATTACCTCATCGAAAAAGAAATCAAAGACCTGGAGCGAATCGTTTCCATGTACCTCGATTATGCCGAGAATCAGGCAGCGAGAGAAATACCCATGAAGATGATAGACTGGATACAGAAGTTAGATGCCTTCCTTCAATTCAATGAATACCAGATATTAAAAGATGCAGGTAAAGTGCGTCACGATGTAGCAATGAAACTGGCAGAAGAAGCGTATGAGAAATTTCGTATCACACAAGATAAAATTTTTGAAAGCGATTTTGATAATGAAGTAAAGAAGCTAACGACAAAGCAAGACTCTAGCAACGAACTAAATTAAAGCAACTGGTTTAGAACTGCGATAGCATTTAAGAATTACCGCAAAATAAAAAAGCCGCACGAGTTAACGCATGCGGCTTAAACAATATCCATAAAATAAAATAATAAGATCGGGTTGCTGTAAGGCTTACTATACTTATCCGTTCATTGAACTCAAGAACTCATCGTTGCTACGTGTGCCCTTCATTTTACTTTGAAGGAATTCCATCGCTTCAACTGAATTCATATCGGCCATATACTTGCGCAAGATCCAAACGCGTTGAAGTTCATCTTCGCGCAATAACAAATCTTCACGTCTTGTGCCCGATGCCGGAACGTCCATAGAAGGATACATTCTTCTGTTTGAAAGTTTACGGTCAAGTTGCAACTCCATATTACCTGTTCCTTTAAATTCTTCGAAAATTACTTCGTCCATTTTTGAACCGGTGTCGATAAGCGCTGTTGCAATAATGGTTAACGAACCACCATTTTCAATTTTACGAGCCGCACCAAAGAAACGCTTAGGCTTATGCAATGCGTTAGCATCCACACCACCCGAAAGAATTTTTCCAGAGGATGGAATTACTGTATTGTATGCTCGTGCTAAACGTGTTAGTGAATCCAATAAGATCACAACATCGTGTCCGCATTCTACCATGCGCTTGGCTTTTTCGAGAACGATGCTGGCTACCTTTACGTGGCGTTCAGCTTGTTCATCAAAAGTAGACGCTACAACTTCAGCTTTTACACTGCGTGCCATGTCGGTAACTTCTTCCGGCCGTTCATCAATCAACAATACAATCAAATAAACTTCAGGATGATTTTCCGCTATAGCGTTAGCAATATCTTTTAGTAAAACAGTTTTACCTGTTTTAGGCTGCGCCACAATCATCCCGCGTTGTCCTTTCCCTATCGGTGAAAACAAATCAAGAATACGGGTTGATAGATTAGTTGGGCTAGTGCTTAACTTTAATTTCTCATTCGGAAAAAGTGGCGTTAAGTATTCGAACGAAACTCGATCGCGAATTTCTTCTGTGGTTTTTCCGCTAACGGTCTCTACTTTAAGCAGCGCAAAATATTTTTCACCTTCTTTCGGTGGGCGAATTAACCCCTTCACTGTATCGCCCGTCTTTAAACCAAACAACTTGATTTGAGATGGTGATACATAAATATCATCAGGACTTGCTAAATAATTGTAATCAGATGAACGGAGAAATCCGTAACCATCTTGCATAATTTCTAAAACACCTTCGTTGGTAATAGCGCCATCAAACTCGCGGATGGCATTACGAATTTGCTGTTGCGCCATGCGGTTATCTGGTCTTCGTTCAGGCACAGGGCGCTCTTCAATCGGAAGACCCGTTACGTTTTGTGATGACGGTGAAGGGTGCTGATCGAAATTGACATTCGAGCGATCAAACTCAAGGTTGATGGAATCCAACTCATCATCGGGAGGTAATTCCATATCTATTTTTTCTACTGGCACAGGCGCCACATTTTCGCGTCTGCGTGGACGAACTTTTCGTTCCTCACCTTCTTTCACTTCTGTAGCGTGAGCGATTGGCGATGGTGTAGCTTTTTTTGTTGGCTTAGCTTCAGCAGCGGCTTCGGGCGATAGCGCTTGCTGATCAAGAATTTTGTAGATAAGATCTTGCTTGGCAAGCTTCTTGGCGTTTTTTACGCCCATTCCTTCTGCAATTTCTTTCAATTCAGAAAGAAGTCTGACATTCAGATCGTCAATAGTGTACATGATGTGGTAGAAGTGAATTGTGTTTTAAATGATTTGGTTTGAAATAATGCGTTAATCAGGACAACGCTGATTTTTTGTTAGCAGAACAATGAGTTGGTATTGAAATTCGATAAGTAAAAAAATGCGGATTTATTCGAAGAGGGTCAGTTGACAAAGCCGTATGACTCTGCAATTATAGCCGAATTTTAAATACTATCCAATTGTGGAAAATATTTTTATGATGAGGCTGCCAAAGATTCATTGATTTTAAATCGGCCAGCTAGACCTATAATGGACAACAGCCGGTGAATTAATTACCTATAGAAAAAAGTGCTGACATGCTATAAAGGACATTGCTTCAAAAAAACTAATTTTGAAGCCTTTAACAAAAACCAACCATGCTGCAACTGGCCGTCATTCGCGAACAACAAGAGAAAATTCTGGAAGGATTACGCAAGCGGAACTTTAAAGAGGGCGAATCATTGATCCGTCAGATCATTGACAACGATCAATTAAGACGCGATACCCAAAAAACGCTTGATGAAATTAAGGCCAAGTCGAATGCCGATGCCAAAATGATTGGCGAACTGATGAAGACCGGAAAAGCGGAAGAAGCAACTTCGCTTCGCGCTCAGGTTGCGGCCGATAAAGACAAGGTAAAAACATTGGAAGCCGATTTTGAATTGTACGATAAAAAGCAAATCGAACTGCTTTATAAAATTCCAAATGTTCCGCATGATAAAGTTCCGGCCGGTATTGGTGCTGATGACAATCTGAATGTTTATGAACATGGAACGATACCCACTTTAGATGCCGATGCCTTACCGCATTGGGAGCTGATTAAAAAGTATGACATCATTGACTTTGATCTCGGAAATAAAATTGCTGGTGCAGGCTTCCCGGTTTATAAAGGTAAGGGAGCGCGACTTCAACGCGCGTTAATCAATTTCTTTTTAGACGAGGCTACGCAGAAGGGCTACAAAGAAATTCAACCGCCCATTGTAGTGAATGAAGCGTCTGGGTATGGCACGGGTCAGCTTCCTGATAAAGAAGGGCAGATGTATTTTATAGGAGAAGATAAACTCTACCTTATACCAACTGCAGAAGTGCCGATCACGAATTTATATCGCGATGTTATTGTAAATGAAAATGATCTCCCGATTAAGAATGCTGGTTACACACCCTGTTTCAGACGCGAAGCTGGAAGTTGGGGTGCGCACGTTCGCGGATTAAATCGTCTTCATCAATTTGATAAAGTTGAAATTGTTCAGATTAGAAAGCCTGAAGAGTCATACGATGTGTTGGAAGAAATGACATCACATGTTCAAAGCCTATTAGAAAAATTAGAGTTGCCGTATAGAAAACTTTTACTCTGTGCTGGCGATATGGGTTTTAATGCTGCGATGACATACGATCTCGAAGTATTTTCTGCAGCACAACAACGTTGGTTGGAAGTAAGCTCGGTCAGTAATTTCGAAACGTTTCAGGCTAATCGTTTAAAGCTACGATACAAAACAAAAGAAGGTAAAATGCAATTACTTCATACCTTAAATGGAAGTGCGCTTGCATTGCCACGCATTGTCGCGGCCATTTTAGAAAACAATCAAACGAAAGAAGGTATTAACATTCCGAAGGTGTTGGTGCCCTATACCGGATTCACGATTATCAACTGATCAACTTTAGTGCAAAGCATTTTCATATTCGGTGAATTAGCCCTTGTCTTTCGAATGCTTATCTAAATGCATTTTAAAAAGCGGATATTGAACAAGATAGGTGAATGGAATAGGCACAGTCATCCCACTCCTTCGGAGAGGGAACGAGGGTGAGGCTTCTACCCACTTCATTCTGCGAGGGATGAGGCCAAAAATTTAACACACAAGCTTACTCCACAATTGGAAAAATGATCAACACATCGCAGAGCAGAATTAGTCAGGCCTCCGTTCACATCGTAGGGAATAAAAGTAAGGACGAAGCGTTAGAACTTTCAGAGGAATCGTTGGCGCTGAACGATGAAAAAGTAAATGAATTATTACTTACTTATTTCTTATCCAATTTTAAATCGCCTGAATATTACAGTTTTACTTTTTCGAACGAAGACTTTGCGCTCAATCCAATTTATCAATTCGTTTCCGATATTTTTTCGGAAGCACAAATGCTTCATGAGCACTCTATCAACATGGCGAAGCATTTGTTCGAAGCAACTCAGCATCCAAATATTAAGGCAGGCGATTTTTATGTTGCGCACATTGAGGGTGTAAACATCGAGAATAATATTGTTAACGCCATTGGAATTTTTAAATCAGAGAATAAGGATACTTATTTAAAACTGAAAGCATCGAAAGGTAATTTTAAATTGAATGCTGATGAAGGCACAAACATAAAAAAACTTGATAAAGGATGTTTGATTTTGAATTTAGAAAGTGAAGCCGGATATAAAATCTTGTTAGTTGATAATGCCAACCAGAGCGATGCGCAATTCTGGAGACAAAATTTTCTCAATGTAAAGCCGTGGTCAGATGGGTTTCATCACACGCAGAACTTCATGAATTTAACCAAGCAATATGTAGCCGATCAACTCGATGAAGAATTTAGTGTATCAAAAGCTGATCAAATTGATTTACTAAATCGATCGATGAATTTTTTTAAATCAAAAGAACAATTTGATCAACGCGAATTTGAAATAGAAGTGTTGGCTGATGCCGATGTTATTCAGTCGTTTAGAAAATTTGAAAAGAATTTCGGTGAAGAAATTGTTGACTCATTTGAAATTTCTGCTCATGCCGTTAAGCGGCAGGCTCGCATTTTCAAAAGTGTATTAAAACTCGATAAGAACTTTCACATCTACATTCACGGAAACCGAGAGTTGATTGAGAAAGGGTATGATGAATTAAGAGGAGAGCATTTTTATAAAATTTATTTTAAGGAAGAAAGTTGATGCGTTAATTTGATAATTCGTTAATGGGCTAATTCGTTGATTTGTTTAAATTTTTTGACTTGTATTAACAACGAACTATTGCATTAATCTTTCAACAAATTAATTCACCACCATTTATCACCTAACGCTTGGCTAGTTAAGATAACCTTGCTATTTTGAGGTTAAAAAATTACCTGCATGAAATTACACATTATACCATTCGCACTCTTGGCCACACTTGTTATGGCCTGTGTAGAAAAGAAAACCGAAACCGCTAACATGACTTACCCGCAAACAAAAACCGTAGATTCGGTCGATAATTATTTTGACACGCTTGTGGCTGACCCATACCGTTGGCTGGAAAACGATACTTCCAAAGAGACAGGTGATTGGGTGAAGGCACAGAATGAAATTACCTTCGGCTTCCTAAATAAAATTCCTTATCGCGAAGCCGTTAAAAAACGGCTGGAGGAAATTTTTAATTACGAACGCCTGAGCGCGCCCTTTAAGCATGGAGATTATTTCTACTTCTATAAAAATAATGGGTTACAAAACCAAAGTGTTCTCTATCGAAAAAAAGGTGAGAATGGAGCGGTTGAAGAATTTCTTGATCCAAATAAATTCAAAGTAGATGGCACAATATCGTTGGCGGGAATTTCCTTTAGTAAAGATGGATCGCTTGCCGCATATCAAATCTCTAAAGGTGGAGCAGACTGGACAGAAGCAATTGTTCTTCGCGCTGCTGACAAAACAGTTGTAAAAGATACCATGAGAAACATTAAGTTCAGTGACATCGCCTGGAAAGGTAATGAAGGATTTTACTATAGCACCTACGACAAACCAAAGGGCAGCCAGCTTTCTGAGAAAACACAATATCATAAACTGTATTATCATATGCTTGGCACTCCTCAATCGAAAGATAAGATGTTGTTTGGAGGTGAAGAAAATCCGCGAAGATATATTGGCGCCTACCTAACAGAAGACGAACGTTTTCTTGTTGTTAGCGCAGCAACCAGTACCAATGGAAATGAATTGTATGTGCAAGACTTGCATAACCCGAAAGGTAAATTGGTTACCATCGTTGATAACTTCGACAATAATCATTTTATAATGGCAAATGAAGGAACACGTCTTTTAATCAGTACTGATTTGAATGCGCCCAACACACGCGTTGTAGAAACGGATCTGGCCACACCAACTCCAGAGCATTGGAAAGATGTGATTCCGGAAACGAAAAATGTATTGACCACATCAATGGTAGGCGGAAAAATATTTGCCAACTATTTAGTAGATGTGAAAACGGTAATAAAACAATTCAATACAAAAGGCAAACTTGAACGCGAAGTTGAACTGCCGGGCATTGGCACTGCGGGCGGTTTTAACGGTGAGCTTGGAGATAAAGAAACGTACTATACCTTCACGTCCTTTACGTATCCCTCCACTATTTTTAAATACGATATTTCTTCAGGCAAATCTGTGGAGTACGAAAAACCAAAAGTTGATTTCAATCCGGAAGCGTACGAGACAAAACAAGTTTTCTACACGAGCAAAGACGGAACAAAAGTGCCGATGTTTATCGTACACAAAAAAGGACTTATACTAAATGGCAAAAACCCAACGATGCTCTATGCGTATGGTGGTTTTAATGTTAGCCTCACGCCATCGTTTAGTACATCGCGAATTGTGTGGTTAGAAAACGGTGGTGTGTATGCTCAACCAAACTTGCGGGGTGGTGGCGAGTATGGCGAGAAGTGGCACGAGGCAGGAACAAAAATGAAAAAACAAAATGTGTTTGATGATTTCATCGCTGCCGCTGAATACTTAATTGCCGCAAAATTCACGTCAAGCGATTACCTCGCTATATCGGGCGGATCAAATGGTGGATTACTCGTTGGTGCTACCATGACACAACGCCCTGATTTAGCAAAGGTAGCCTTCCCCGCAGTTGGTGTAATGGATATGCTGCGCTATAATAAATTTACGGCTGGTGCCGGATGGGCGTATGACTACGGTACGGCTGAGGACTCAAAAGAAATGTTTGAATACTTAAAAAAATATTCGCCCGTGCATGCGTTAAAACCAGAAACAAACTACCCAGCTACAATGATAACAACGGGTGATCATGATGATCGTGTAGTGCCTGCCCACTCCTTTAAATTTGCAGCAACATTGCAAGCCGATCATGCAGGTACAAATCCGGTTCTTATTCGAATTGAAACGGATGCGGGTCATGGAGCAGGCACACCCATATCTAAAACCATTGAACAGGTAGCCGACCAATATTCTTTCGCGTGGTACAATATGGGAATTGTTCCTCCGGTGGCGAAGAAAGAAATGTAGCATTACAGTAGCGTTAAACCCTGAGGTCTAATTCTTAAATATAAAAGGCAGCAAGATCTGAAGGCTAGAGATTAAAATAGTTCGAGCAAATTGTTCGAACTATTTTTTTTGGAATGAAACCAGGAGTAGTATTGATTTGTTGAAATTATCTGGGAAGGTATTACATTCATTCACTTCACCTCCAAAATAAAAATGACACTCTACATCAAAAATATGGTTTGCCATCGTTGCGTCTTGGTGGTACGTCAGGAACTAGAGAAACTTGGTTTACATCCTGATAAGGTATCATTAGGCGAAGTTGTTTTAAAGGAGGATCATCTTTCTGAAGAAATTATTCTTCAACTTGACACCTCGCTTTTGAATCTTGGGTTTAAGCGAATGGATGATCGCAAAGCGCGGTTGATTGAATCTATTAAAAACAAAGTGATCAATCTCATTCATCATACCAATGATGAAGTTCTAAAATTTAATTGGTCAACACTTTTAGCGGAAGCGTTAAATCACGAGTACAATTACCTTAGCGCTTTATTTTCTTCTGTTGAAGGTATTACACTAGAGCAATATATTATCCGTCAAAAAATTGAGCGCGTAAAGGAGTTGTTGTTGTATGATGAACTAACCCTCAGTGAAATTGCTGACAAACTAGGATACAGTAGTGTTGCCCATTTATCAAGTCAGTTTAAGAAAGTTACCGGACTCACACCATCCGATCTTAAAAAATCAAGATCAGTCGATCACAATCGAAAACCAATAGATTCCGTTTCAGCATAATTCTATAATTCTTTCTTGTTATTGTGTAAGCACCAAAGCATGCATTGCCCGTTCTTTGTAGTAGAAAAAAAAACAGTATGAGTAATCAAAGTACAATAAAGCAAACCTTTCCAGTTTTAGAGATGAGCTGCGCAGCATGTGCAGTAAGTATAGAGTCGATGTTGAAATCAAGCGAAGGAGTAAAAGATGCTGGTGTCAACTATGCCAACCAATCTGCTTGGGTTGAGTACGATGAAAAAATTACGAAAGCAATCGATCTTCAAACTGCAGTTCGTTCCATTGGATATGATTTGGTGGTTGATACTGAAAATCCACAATCGATACAAGAAGCATCACAACATCAATTTTATCAAGAAGTAAAAACGCGTACCATTTGGTCTTCTATTCTTTCTGTACCTGTGGTTGTATTAGGAATGTTCTTTATGGATTTACCGTACGGAAATTACCTATCTTTTATTTTAACAGCACCTGTTGTTTTTTATTTCGGTAAAACTTTTTTTATCAACGCATGGAAGCAAGCAAAACATGGCATGGCAAACATGGATACGTTGGTAGCACTTTCAACGGGTATCGCATTTTTATTTAGTGCATTCAATACATTTTTTCCCGCGTTCTGGCATGCAAGAGGAATTCATCCGCATGTTTATTATGAAGCGGCAGCGGTTGTTATTGCCTTCATCTCATTGGGGAAATTGCTGGAAGAAAAGGCAAAGTCAAATACATCATCGGCCATTAAAAAATTAATGGGGTTGCAACCCAAAACCGTGCGCGCCATTGTTGATGGTGTTGAACAAGAACTTCCGATTGCTTCGATTCGTGTTGCACATATCCTTGTTGTCCATCCCGGAGAAAAAATTCCGGTAGATGGTATTGTTACCTCCGGTTCATCCTTTGTTGATGAGAGTATGATTTCGGGAGAACCAATTGCTGTTGAAAAAAAAATAGGAGAAAAAGTTTTTGCCGGAACAATCAATCAGAAAGGAAGTTTTCAGTTTGAAGCAAAGAAAGTTGGAGGCGACACTATTCTTGCACACATTATTAAGATGGTGCAAGATGCACAAGGAAGTAAAGCACCCGTTCAAAAATTGGTTGATAAAATTGCAGGCATCTTTGTTCCCATTGTAATGGGCATTTCTGTTTTAACATTCACTATATGGATGCTTGCTGGTGGAGAAAATGCCTTTACACACGCATTGCTTACTTCTGTAACCGTTCTTGTTATTGCTTGTCCATGTGCCCTTGGGTTAGCAACGCCAACGGCCATTATGGTTGGGGTTGGTAAAGGCGCTGAAAATAATATTTTAATAAAAGATGCAGAGAGTCTTGAACGCGCCCATAAAGTAAACGCTATTATTCTTGATAAGACCGGAACCATCACAGAAGGTAAACCTGTGGTAACAGATATTTTCTGGAGCAATGAAGAGAATAATGTTGCCCATAAAAATATTCTTTATACGATAGAGTCACAGTCTGAACATCCCTTGGCGGAAGCAGTGGTAAATAAACTGAAAGAAGAAAATATTCAGCGAGTTGCCTTAGAAAAATTTGAAAGTATTACTGGAAAAGGGGTAAAGGCGTACCATGACAGTGAAGCTTTTTATGTGGGAAATAAAAAATTGATGGATGAGAATAATATTTTCTTATCAGCGGAGTTAGCGAACGATGCCACTCGTTTACAAGCTGAAGCAAAAACGGTTGTCTATTTTGGAAATGATAAAAATGTTGTCGCCATTGTTGCTATTGCCGACAAAATTAAAGCAACATCAAAAGCTGCAATTGAATTATTACAAAGCAAAGGTATTGATGTTTACATGTTGACGGGCGATAATGAAAATACCGCCAGTGCCGTTGCCAAACACGTTGGCCTTCTTCATTATAAGGCAGGAGTGCTTCCGTCTGACAAAGCAGATTTTATAAAAGCACTTCAGCACGAAGGCAAAGTTGTGGCCATGGTGGGCGATGGTATCAATGATTCACATGCACTAGCGCAAGCCGATGTTAGCATTGCCATGGGAAAAGGTTCTGACATTGCCATTGATGTAGCCAAGATGACATTGATTACCTCTGATCTACAATTGATTTCAAAGGCACTGAATCTCTCTTCTAAAACTGTTAAGACCATCCATCAGAATTTATTCTGGGCCTTTATTTATAATGTAATCGGGATACCTATTGCCGCTGGAATATTATTTCCCATCAATGGTTTTTTACTCGACCCGATGATAGCCGGTGCCGCTATGGCATTGAGTTCGGTGAGCGTGGTAAGTAATAGCTTACGATTGAAGATGGCGAAGTTGTAGATTGTAGACATTAGACGTAAGACTTTAGACGCTAGACTTTAGACGCTAGACTTTAGACGCTAGACACTAGACTAAAATATAAGATATTAGACTTTATAAATTATTTAAAATTCAAATTATGGAAACAACAAAATTCAAAACCAATATTAAATGCGATGCTTGCATTGCAAAAGTAACGCAAGCATTAAATGAGACAGTAGGTGCAGACCATTGGAAGGTAGATGTTACAAATCCCGCTAAGGTACTTACCGTTGAAGGACAAATAGATGAAAACAAAATGAAAGAGGCGTTGGAGAAGGTAGGGTATAAAGCAGAAAAAATTTAAACAATCTCCTTAGGCAATGAGTATCTGTTTCTTTCAGTTGTTACTAAGAATAAAACTTCTTAAAGAAATACTAGTTAAATACTTCTTATTAATAGAAGTAAATTCTTGCTCGCCCAACATGGATGCAGCAATGCGCAGAAAAATACTCGAAGAGAGAAAGTTTGGTATTGAAGTAAAGTGAAACCCCCAGTGTAGACCTTAAGTCGAATCTGCACTGGGTTTTTTAATTTTTATAAATCAGAAAATGATTTCAAAAATTAATCTGGAAGTTTTGTTTCCACCAAATTACCTTTTGCATACACCTCTGTTCGCAGCAATACGCCACCCTCTTTAAAGAATGATTGATCGCCATCTTTTTTTCCCTCTATAAAATTTATCGCTGACTCTACCTCTCCATTCTGAAAATACCAGGTCCACTTTCCTTCACGCTTGTCATTTTTGAAATTACCTTCTGCATTTACTTCACCTCCCTCAAAATATACTACGTTAGTGCCCTCTAGCTTTCCATTCATGTAGTTTAACTCTTGTGTTGTAGTTTGATTTTCTGAAGAACTGATGGTCCACTTTCCAGACTTCAATCCGTTCTGCACGAGCCCGCTAATTGTAAACCCTGCATTGATGCCCGAATCATTTTCGTATTGACCTTCGCCCTTTACAACGGTAGGCACTCCATCTATTGTCCAGGCATTCATCATATAATACACGCCATCACGATACTCTCCTTCCTCGTCCATTGTTCCATTCTCATAGTACTTTTTATACGATCCCGTTTTATTGCCATTCTTAATAGCAGAGGTTTCCAATACCTTTCCGTTTGTAAAAAGAAGTTTGAATATCCCATTGCCATCAATTACTTCTGGCCTGCCTTTCGAATCCCAAGTATTTAGAACCATTTGTGTGCCGTCAGAAGTGTATTGCATTTTTTGAATCATGGTGCCTTGTTCATTCCAAGTTGTCCATTCTCCAGACGGAACGCCATGCTTGTAATTTTCTTTCGAACTTATGTTGCCGTTGTTGAAATAAACTTCCCATGTGCTATCCTGAAGATCGAGGTAATAAAATCCTTTTTGATTCAACGTGCCATCCGGATAGTAGTAGTTCCATAATCCAGTGAGTCTTCCAAATGCATAGTGACCAAATCCACTTTTTTGATTCACTGTATGATAGTCGGTCCATAGACCGTGCATCAAATCATTTTTGAAAGACCCTTCCCGCAGAAGCATTCCTTCTTCGTTGTAAAATTGCCAGCTACTGTCTTGTTTTCCTTCCGAGAAAAATCCTTTGTATTGAAAATTTCCGTTCTCCCACCAACTCTCCCAATATCCGTTTTCTTTACCGTTGACAACCTCACCCATAGATTGTTTAGCGCCTGATTCATAGTTGAACGTTTTCACACCAACTGTTCCGCGGCTAATGAAAAATCCACCGACCGACAAAATCAAAAACAAAACAACAACGGTTGGTAAACGTAAATGGGTGTATGGAGCAGGCTCTACTTTACCTGCTTCAATATCCCGGATCAAATCCTCCGAAATATTTCGGAAAGCAAATTTAAATCCTTCATATCCTGCAATGCCATAGAAAAAAACATCCATTGGCGAAAATGATTCTTCAAAAATATTGATGATAATTTCAGGAGTCAGCAACGTAATCGTTTCAAAGTAACCCAACGATTCAGCATCCGCTATGAAGGCGACCTGACTAAATAAGTTGCCAAGCGCACAGCCCAGCAAAGCAAAGAAAGCACCGATCAAACCAAAATATTTATCAATACCAGCTCCATAATACCGTACTGCAAATCCAACTAAAAGCCCAACACCAATCGCCATATAGCCGATCTGATATTTTGTTGATACCGTAATAAACGCCCACAACAATGCACCCACAATAGCGGCCGCTGCACCTCCAATAATGGCATACAAAACATCTTGCTGTCCACGAAGTTGTGCCTTGCTACTTTCGGAGAGTTCTGTAACAAATTTGAAATTGGGGACTGGCTCTTGCGCATCTACCGCTTTTTGAATCTTCACGGTTTCATCCAGCTCAAAATTCTCACAGGCATTTTCAAAGTCTGCGATCCGGTTTGTAATGCCACAGATTACGCCTTTCATAGTATCAAATTTTCTGTTCTTACAACGGTTGCAAGACTCCAGATGCTGGTCACGTGTCATAAAAAAATGGTTTGGGTTTGGTTAGTTTTTTTCGGTAAACTGCACACTGATTGGGATTTTAATATCAAGATGGTTCGCAGCAGGCCCAGTCGAGCACCACTATCGTGTGCTGTGCGCACAATGAAGAATGGAGTAACATACAACCAAAACTTTTTTTAATGTCCAATATAATTTAGGTTGTAAGATATATTTTTTTTCAATTTGCTACCAGCCCGATTATTTTTTTCTGCTACTTTCAAAGTACATGTTTACGAGAAGTGATTGCTATTAAATTCTAGAAACCATAAAACCAGAAAGTAGTGTCGATTGAACCGTTAAATAAATGCTTCCGTTATTTTCAAATCTGTTCTCAATTTAATTTTCAAATTGTTGGGTAGGTATTTTGTCAGAAGTGATGAGAACAGCTTGGTAGATTTGATAAAAACAAAATGGTATAAAGCAATCGTTAATTTTTTAACTGTATTGTAAAATTACCTTTTCAAATTGTTTGACTGGATCGCTACCTTTGATGCAGCCGCGTCTAAAATTTTTGAATAGCCGTGGCTTTTAATTATTTTTGTGGTGTCACGATAAAAGAATTTTAATGAATGTATTTATGAAAAAAGTATTCTTGCTGATTGCTGTTACCTTAATGATTTTCATTTCCGCAGAAGCGGCAAAAAAAATAGAAGGTTACATTCATTATAATAACAACCGCAAAGAAAAGGTAACATTTCTTATTCCCTTTATATCTCTTAATTCTGAACCCGCATATGTAGATCTGCAACAACAAATTAAATATCTGGTGGGCAAAGAGAAGGTAATTTTAAAAGCCGATGATGTTATGGAAATTTCTTTTTCTATTAACGGACAAGAAATTCGCATGATATCAGTTTACGATAATTTTCAAACAATGTTGACTGCGAGTTCAATGATTTTTCTAAAACTGGAAGTTGATGGCCCTGTTCGGTTGTACTCTTACTATAGTACAACAAGTTCGCAGGGAATGGTTAGCGCGAATGGAAATGTGTCTGTTGGAAGAATTTATACAACTGCGCATCTTGTGGTTCAGCGAGACAATGGGAAACTCGTCCGACCACTCCCGCTATCTTTCAGAGAAGATATGATGGAATTTTTTGCTGATTGCACAGAGCTTGTGGATAAAATTGATAAGAAAATTTTAATTCTCAGTGATCTTAAAATTATTGTAGCAGAATACAATACAAAATGTTTGTGATTTTAAACGGTGGCACTAACGCATATTTTTTTCCCTGCACCACAATGAAATTATTCGGAATGGTAATATCGTCTTAACATAGCGGAACGATTTAAGAGCACGCCACTAATTTCACGAATAATTTATCTAACATTTCATTTGCATCAACGCATAAACCAGGATGTACTTTTGAGGTTTGCAAAATTGTGCTACGTGATGCGGTAAGCCAGCGGAAACGTTCGGCAAGAGAAAGGATACCTATTGTTCCGCCTTTCGATCCACCTTCGCAGATGAGTTCAAAAGAGTGTATGTATTTTTTTAGCGTATCAATTTCTAGATCACCACACAACGCTAAAAGCCGTTGTTCATTTAACGCAATACGTACTTGCAAAAATTTTTGTTTAGAGCAAAGCAAGATTACACCCACGTTGAAGAACTCTTCGCGCTCTACTTTGGGCACCACCCGTATCGTTGCGTACTCAAATAATTGATTCTCTTGCATGTTGTGCTTCGTTTACAAAAAAATCAGAATTAGCAATTCGAGTAGTCAGAAACTGTACATAGGCATTTCTGTTTTCCTCACTCGAAGCAAATGCAGTATCCTTCAGCCACTCCTCCGGAATTAAAGAAACAATTGATTGAATTCGCGCGGGTGTTAGTACAGATTGAAAATCTTTGTCCACCAATGAAAGTTGACTTGCCATAGGTAACAACACATGATCTTTTACTTTCGAAAAAGAACGTTGGGGTTGCTGCCAATCTTGCCAAGAGTGATGAAAGTAAAGCGATGCGCCATGATCGATAAGCCAAAGTTGATTATTCCACCACAGCATATTGGTGTTGCGTGCTGTGCGATCTACATTTAGCAAGAGTGCATCAAGCCAAACAATTTGAGAAGCTAATGTGGCATCTATCTTTGTTGCAAGCGGATCGAACGTAATGGCTCCGGATAAATAATGTAATCCAAGATTAAGACCAACACTGGCTTTGAGTAGATCCTGAATTTCTTCGTCTCCTTCTATTCTGCCAAAGGCAATGTCAAGGCTAGCAAAAACGATTTCGGGAACACGAAGACCAAGCGCGCGCGCAATTTCACCACCAATCAATTCGGCAACAAGCGCTTTGCTTCCCTGCCCTGCACCATGAAATTTTAAAACATATAAAAACTGATCATCGGCCTCTATTATAGCGGGCAACGATCCTCCTTCCCGCAGCGGAGTGACGTAGCGCGTTACGTTTACAGTTCGGAGAGAAGAATTGCTGTCGTTCATACTTTTACTCTGGCGCAAAGCCGAGCATAAAAATACAATTAAAATAATTTGGCCTCGAAAAGATTATTGCTAGTAAGTTCACCATACCACTTTTCAATGTTGTTAAGAGTCTCGGTGGGGTTCTAAAAATTTACCTTTCCGATTAGCGACATTCCTTTTATATGCGATGGTTAATTTTTTACTCATTATTCCTTTTGTATGTCTGTGGTAGGTGATTTTCTCAGAACATTTTAAACCATTTTAAACATGTCTGTGTTAGACTTTTGATAACGACCGTTATCGGCATCGATTGGGTATTTGATATTGTATTGAAACCTGAGCGATGTTTATGTTTTATTTAAAGAAAGGAGGTACAAATGTCTAGTCCCAAGCAAATTTTATCGAACGTAACACAAAACTCAATCACAGGTGTCAACCTCT
>JBBRFY010000084.1:0-17111 GCA_038241205.1 Cytophagales bacterium | reverse complement strand
AAATGAAGAGAGTCATCTGGTTCGATATACGACTTTGAAACCGTACTCTCCATTTCGGTATAAAACTTTTGCCACTCCACTAATAATTGTCGGAAGCTGATGCCGAGTGTTATTGTAATACTTCTCTCTTCGTTGCGTGTAACGCGTGTGTAGTTTAAAATATTCGCCATGCTGCTCTTGCCATATTTCTCTGTAATAAAATTCCAGATGGATTGACCCACCAAGGCCGCTTGCTTACCGGTAAGTTTTGTAGCATGATTTGCTTTGCGTGTTTGCATAAGCTGGCGGATGTAATCATCCATTTCAATGCTCCAACCTCTTGCCACATAAAGCGAAGCCCCATGCGCAAACCAATCGGGTAGATTTTGCAAGATTGAACTTTGAAAAATGTCTTTCAAATTTCCGCCATACATCATTTCATTAATCATCAGATCAGACATTTTAAAGAGCAACTCATCTTTAAATTCTTGCGCTGTACCTAAATATGCAACTTCGATATACGGTTTTACAAAATTGGTTTCACCGCCTGTTTTGTACAAACTTCTGTTCAAGCCCATATTACTTTGGCGCAAATCAGCCAAAGAGTTGTATAAAAATATTTTGGTTTTAAAATACGGAGGGTAATCAATCTGATCGGTAATGCGGTCGAACTCAGCTTCTAAATATTCCAGCGCCTCTTGTGCAATACCTTTACGCGCATCATAATAATAAACATCGAAATTTTCTCCGCTTAAATACTGCCATTCAAACTGGCGAAATTGAATTCGATTCTTACCAAAAACTTCATTTGCTTTTTGCGCTCTCGCGTCTAAAACAGTGATGAACGTAACTGCCAACACCCATGCAAACGCAACGAAAAATCTTCTTGTAAAACCCATAGCTATAATGACGAATTCGAATATACTGATTTATAACGCTCAATACTCACCTCTTTGTTTATAGGCACTTGATTTTCTGTTAAGCGGATTAAAATCATGGAAAAATACGGTGCCAGGCTCACACCTTTTGTACCTAACCCATTAAAAATAAATGTGGAGTTCAATTTTGCATGTTCGCCCAAAATGGGCCTTCTATCGGGTGTGGTCGGTCGCATTCCCCATTGCTGATCGATAACCGTGTACGGAAACTGACAAAGTGCATTTACCTTTCCTTCTAATTCTATTCTGGATGTTTCGGTTACAATAGGTTCGTTATCGTTAAAATTATAAGTAGCTCCCACCCGCCACTGATTTTCTTCTAGCGGCAAAGCATATACTCCTCGATTAAGAATCATGCAAGGCGATGTGTTTCCCTGTAGGGTTATGGTTTCTCCTTTCAATGGTTTTATAGGAAGTCCATTAAAAAGCGGATTGGGTTGTGTGCCATTACAGAATATAATTTTATCCGCACTGAAATCTTTATACTGAATTACCTTTTCCTCCACACTCAGTTCCTGAAATTTAAATTCTTCGTTTAGATAATGCGCTGTATCGATAATTTTATTTCGAACTGCTAACATGTATTTTTTACTATCCAAATAACCACATTGTTTTAGCATTAACCCCCCAAATTGATCGTTGGCTTCGGCAATGGAAGGATGGGTTAAAACTGAATCAATGTAAGCTAAAAATGCAGGCTCCGCACTTTTGGCCATCCATTCGTTTTGCTCTTCAATTGAAATAAAAGGACGATAGAGCGGCATCGGATGGAAGAATGATGATTTGGTAAGCTCCTCAGCCTCACGATAGAATTCATATAGGTAAGGAAACAACACATCGGCCATCCAAGTCTTTACCATTTTTTTTCCGGTAATGGGATTGAATAAACCCGCTGCCACCGATGAAGCGCGATTCAAGTCTGGTTTATCGATAACCAATATTTTTTTGTTACGCTTTAACAGTTGAATTGCCAGTGCAGAACCCGCCAACCCCTGACCCACGATAATATAATCTACTTTGGTTTTTTCATTCATAAATAAGATTGCAACCTACTGAACCCTGATGAATTTGTATAGAATATTGATCTACTTTTTATACTACACAATGAAGAAGGTTTCATGCAGATGGCGTACACAACATAACGTGCGGTTTGTAGTATGAAAACTGTTAAAATGTAAATGTTGTATGATACACCTACAAATTTGGCGTAGTTAAATCCAATAACCAATCCTGATAAATTTCGGCTATTTTTGTCGCAAATTAATATCATGCTAACCGTTCATTCTTTTGTTTTCAATCCTTTTCAGGAAAATACCTATGTGTTGTTTGATGAAACACAGGAATGCGTCATTATTGACCCTGGATGTTTTGTTGACAATGAGCGAAAAGAACTCAGTGATTTTATAGAGACCAATCAACTTACTGTAAAGATGCTGCTCAACACGCATTGCCATATTGACCATGTGTTGGGAAATTATTTTGTGAAAGAAAAATTTAAAACAAAGCTTCACATACATGCCAAAGATGAGCCGGTGTTGAAATCGGTAAAAGTCTATGCACCTAACTACGGTTTTGCTACCTATACCGAAGCAGAAGTGGATGCTTATTTAGAAGAAGGCGATACGGTGTCTTTCGGAAATCAAAATTTTAAAGTGCTGTTTGTTCCCGGCCATTCTCCCGGCCACATTGCATTTTATAGTGAGAAAGAAAAAGCGCTCATGGCTGGCGATGTTTTGTTTTTGAATAGCATTGGCAGAACTGATTTGCCGGGAGGTCATCATGCCACATTAATTGACAGCATCCAGCAAAAGTTTTTTTTCTTACCCGATGATGTAATCGTATATCCCGGACACGGCCAAACGACAACCATTGGTTCGGAGAAAAGAAATAATCCGTTTCTTAAATAGAAATTTGACTTTAGATGTTAGACGAGAGACATTAGACGCTAGAAACTAGAATTTAGACAAGAGACGTTAGACTTTAGACAATCGTATTTCGTAAATCCTAAATTGAAAATTGCTTATTCATGCTTAAACATATTCCAAATTTTTTAACGTGTTGCAACTTAGTGTGTGGTTGTTTGGGTATCATTTTTCTTTTTGAAGGAAGCGATATACCCACGGCATATTTTGTAATAGCCGCTGGAATTTTTGATTTCTTCGATGGCTTTGCCGCACGGATTTTTAAATCAAATTCGCCCATAGGTAAACAACTCGATTCGCTTGCAGACATGGTGAGCTTTGGTGCGCTGCCTACTTTTTTTATGTATAAAACGTTGGTATTCGAATCTCCCTTTCCATACCTACCCTATGTTGCTCTGTTGATCGCAATTTGTTCTGCGCTTCGTTTGGCCAAATTCAATATTGATGAAACTCAGACCGATTCATTTAAAGGGTTACCTGTACCAGCGGATGCAATCTTCATTACCGGAATACCTTTTCTTACACAACAATTTTTTGACTTTGTACACAGTCCAGTTACCTTATCGATAATCACCATTATTTTCTCTTTATTAATGGTATCGCGATTTGATTTGTTTGCGCTGAAGTTTAAAAATTTCAGTTGGACCGATAACAAAATCAGGTTTACCTTTCTTCTGCTTTCTGTATTGTTAGTGATCTTGCTTCAATGGGCAGCACTTCCGCTGGTTATAATTTTATACATCGCAATGTCGTTAGGCTTGCAGTCGGTTTTGAAATAAGGATTAATTTTAGGTTTAAATAAAATAGGTTGAATTTGGTTAACACCATTCGGACGTTTTTAATGTGGTTTTGTGCAGTTGGAGTCTTCTCCGCTACCGCGCAATCTTCCTTATTAAGTCAGGGCAACTGGTACAAAGTATCGGTTGAGAAAAATGGCGTGTACAAAATTACCTATGATCAGTTTAAGAAAATGGGATTCGATGCTGATAAAATCGATCCTCGAAAAATAAAAATCGCAGGCAATATTGGTGGCATGCTACCGCAACCTAATAATGCGTTACGCCACGTTGATCTTACAGAGAATGCCATCTTTATAAAAGGTGAAAGTGATGGTAGGCTTAATAAGGAAGACTTTATTCTTTTCTATGCTGAAGGTGCGGATGGAATTCGCTTTAATGCCTCAAAAGAAATTATTGCATACGATCATAATGTGTACAGCGATAAAAATTTTTATTTCATTACCGTTTCAGATACCAATGGTAAAAGAATTACTACTTCAGAAAATCTTGGAACAGGTTTCCCAATAGTCAATACCTTTACTGATTTTGTTTTTCATGAGTTGGATGATCACAACGAATTGCAATCAGGAAGAGAATGGTTTGGAGAGCGATTTGATTTTTCTACCGATCAGCTTTTTAAAGTTGATATCAGCGGCATCGTAAACAATACCAACATCACCTGGGTTTCAGATGTGATGGCGCAGTCCTTCAACGGATCATCTTTTAAATTATTTTTCAACAACAAAGAGATTGCAACGCAAACTGTTTCTTCAATACCCAATTCCACCTACGGCTTGAAAGGTCGACATAAACGGGATAGCACCACATTCAATTCAAGTACCGTAAATGCATCTGCAACAGCAACACAAGAAATTAAATATCAATATGTAAAAGCAAGTTCCGGAAAATCAGTTGGCTTCCTTGATTTTTTCCTAATTGGTTTTACGCGCAATCTTTCGCTGTATGGCGATCAAACTATATTTCGATCGGCTTCAAGTTTAAATCAAAATACTTCCCAATTTCAAATCACGAACGTGAATAGTAATGCTACTGTCTGGAATGTAAGCGATCCATCAAACGTAGTTCAACAAAATTTTGATTTACAAAACAACGTAGCGTCTTTTTCAACAACCACAAATACAACAAAAGAATTTATCACCTTTAATGACAATGTTCCTGCTCCAATATTAATAGGAAAAGTTTTAAATCAAAATTTGCATGGTGCCTCCACGCCCAATCTCATTATTATTTCACATCCCGATTTTTTTTCAGAAGCTTCGCGCCTTGCGCAACATCGACAAACTCATTCTGGCTGGACAACGTTAGTGCTAACGCCCGAACAAGTTTATAATGAATTTTCTTCTGGTCGTCAGGATCCAACAGCCTTTCGCGATCTGGCCAAATACCTTTATGATAAAAATCCATCAGCATTAAAATCTTTATTGTTTATTGGCAGAGGGTCGTACGATTATAAAAATCGCATTGCGTACAACACCAACTTTGTGCCTACTTACGAATCGCGCAATTCATTATCACCGTTGGAAACATATTCATCAGACGATTACTTTGGTTTTCTTGAAGATGCGGAAGGTAATTGGCGTGAGAATCCATCGCCCCAAAATCATACTTTAGATATTGGCGTGGGCCGCTTACCTGTTAAAACTGCGCAAGAAGCACGGGCTGTTGTTGATAAAATAATTTTATACGACAACAACAAAAAAGCGTTTGGATCTTGGCGAAAAGAAATTGCATTCGTAGCGGATGATGGAAGTCTTTCAGATGGTTTTTCAAACATCCATCAAGCGCAAGCCAACAGTATGGCGAATCAAATTGAGCAATCCATTCCCGCCTTTAATACGAAACGAACTTTTTTGGGTACGTATACTAAAACTGTAAAGCCCAATGGCGAAACCATTCCGAAAGCGAATGAAGATATTAAATCCAGATTTGAAAGAGGATCGCTCATTATCAATTACACCGGGCATGGAAATGAAAGCCTGCTGGCAGATGAACGTATTTTCACCGAAACTGATATTGATGATTTAAATAATTCGCTTTATCCGTTTATGGTTACGGCCACGTGCGAGTTTGGTCGTCAGGATGATCCTGCACAAATATCAAGTGCAGAGCTCACCCTACTTCGCCCGAAAGGTGGAGCAATCGGCTTGGTTTCCACTGCCCGTCCCGTTAGTTCCAGTACAAACTTCGAATTGAACAAAGCATTTTATGAAGCACTCTTTCAAAAGGAATCAAACCATTATTTGTCCCTCGGAGAAGTATTTCGCAGAACAAAAAATAACAGCACAAGTGGCGTATCGAATCGTAATTTCTCATTGCTTGCTGATCCATCGTTAACGCTTGCTTTACCCGCTAACAACATTGTGCTTACACAATTAAAAACAGCTTCCGGATCGGATACCTTAAAAGCATTGTCGAAGGTAATGGTTAAAGGAGAAGTTCAAGATGAAGATGGCGCGGTGATCTCTAACTTTAACGGAACGCTTCAAACTAAACTCTTCGATAAACAAACTCAATTTGTTACAATTGGAAAAAATAATCCTGCATTCACTTATACGGAATGGTACAACACACTGTATAGTGGGCAGGCTAAAGTGGTTAACGGCAGTTTTGAATTTGAATTCATCCTTCCGAAAAATATGGCCTACGAAATTGGTAAAGGTAAACTCAGCTTATATGCCGATGACCTGCTGCAACAAATAGATGCGGCCGGTGCTACAACCGAGTTTTCGATTGGTGGAAGTGAGCCTTCTCCCCCAACAGACAATACTGCGCCAACGCTTCAGGCGTTCATTGGTGACACTACTTTTGTAAATGGAGGTATTGCGAATCCGAACACAACGTTACTGGTACACTTGCGTGATGCAGGGGGCATAAACATCTCAAGTTATGGCATTGGCAACAATTTGATGGCTACCGTAGATAATGGCGAAAGTTTTAATCTCAATGATTATTATACTACTGAGGTCAATACGTTCGCTGCGGGCTGGGTAGAATTTCCGCTCCATAATCTTTCACCGGGCAAACACACCATTACAATTAAGGCGTGGGATACCTCTAATAATGGCGCAGAAACCAGCCTTGAGTTTAGGGTTACCGATGGCGAGCAAATCGTAATTGAGCATTTTGGAAACTATCCCAACCCTTTTGACAATAAAACGACCTTTTTCTTTACCCATAATCGTTCTGGCGATGACTTGGAAATTGAACTTTCTGTGTATTCCGGCCAAGGGCAGGAGATTAAAACCTATGCATTCAATCAAATTTCCAGTTCGTATCAAGTTGACTTTCCAGAATTGGATAGCGAGGTAGAATTTGGAAAAAAACTTGCACCCGGATTATACTTGGCACGGTTGGCTATTCGTTCGTTAACCAATGGCTCTAAATATGAGCGGGTTACAAAACTTATTGTTGTTAATTAACTACTTTTACCACTTGAAAAATACTTTGATGAAGTTTACAATACTCGCCATTGTTTCCACCTTTGGGATCACTCAATTTGCAGTGGGTCAAAACAATAATATTGGTCAGCAAAATGCTATTACCACCGCTGTTCCATTTTTATTGATATCACCAGATTCACGCCATGCAGCATTAGGCGATGCCGGTGTTGCCACAAGCCCCGATGCCAATTCTTCTTATTGGAATGCAGGCAAACTTGTCTTTATCGAAAAAGATTTTGGAGGATCCTTATCGTACACACCGTGGCTTGGAAAGATTGTGAACGACATGTCAATAAGCTACCTAACTGGTTTTTATAAAATTAATAGAGAGCAAGTTGTTTCTGCATCCTTAAAATATTTTAACATGGGCTACATATCTTTCAGAGATATAAATAATATAGACTTAGGTGAATTTAAACCATATGAAATGGCCCTTGATGTTACTTATTCTAGAAAACTTACTGAAAACTTTAGTTTAGGAATTACAGGAAGATATATCAATTCAAATCTCACCGCTGGATTTATTGGATCAGATGCCCAAGCTGCAAATAGTGTCGCGGCTGATATTGGAGCTTTTTACACGAAAGATTATAAAGGCGCAAAGCCTTCAAACCTTTCAATAGGCGCCTCTATTTCAAACATAGGCGCGAAGCTTACCTATACAGATGACAATAACAAAGATTTTTTACCTACCAATCTTCGCATTGGTTCTGCGTACAAAAGAGAGATTGATGCGTACAATTCGCTTACATTCACAATTGATTTAAGTAAACTAATGGTGCCATCTCCAACACCTGATGGAAGCAATCGCGACAAGCCACTTCTCAATGGTATGTTCGGCTCCTTTGGTGATGCACCTGGTGGTGCAAAGGAAGAATTTCAGGAAATTATGACCTCTATTGGATTGGAGTATTGGTACAACGATACCTTTGCTGGACGTCTTGGTTATTTTAATGAATCAAAAAATAAAGGCAATCGTAAATATTTCACTGTTGGTCTTGGCTTCCGCAAAAGAGCATTTGGGCTTGATGTCGCCTATTTAGTTCCAACCAATAAACGTGATAGTCCATTGGCCGAAACCATTCGCTTTACGATTCTTCTACAGTTCGATAAAATACGAGCAGAAGAAGAACAATCTGTTACCGATTAATTTCTAATGCTAGACCGAACGCTTGCACCGCCCTTTAACAAGAGCACAGTTTTCCATTTACTATCTCCTGAAAAACAAATTCTTCAAAATGGAGCGCCCGTTTATTTTATATCTGGCGGAAGTCAGGAAGTAATTCGTGTTGAACTCGTTTTCCCTGCCGGCCGATGGTTTGAAAAAACCACAGGAGTTTCCTATTTCACATCTAATATTCTTTCAAAGGGCACATCCGGCAAAAGCAGTTTTGAAATTGCACAAGCCTTTGATCAATATGGTGCTCATCTTGATATAAGCCCCGGATTAGATGTGGTTTCTATTTCGCTTTTTACGCTAAATAAAAATCTGCGACCTGCACTTGCATTATTATTGGAACTCCTCACTTCGTCTATATTTCCAGAGAGCGAAATAGACTTGATGAAATCAATTTACCTTCAGAACCTGAAAGTGAATAATGAAAAAACAAGTTACCTCGCCTCGAAACTTATTCGCAAAAATCTGTTTGGAGAATTATATCCGTATGGCGTGGAGTTAGACGAACATGATGCATCCGCCATTTCGCGCAACCAACTTATCGATCATTTTAATAGTTTCTTCAAGGATGTTACTATTTTCGTTTCCGGAAAAGTGACCGCACAAAACAAAGAAGAAGTCGCTCAACTATTCTCTACGCTACCGCTTGTTCCGGTTGTGGATAGAATCATTGCGTTACCTGATCTTACAAAAGTTTCAGAACGTGTTGAGAAAGAAGGTAGCATACAGTCTTCGTTGCGAATGGCCAAGCCTATGGTAGATCGGAAACATGTTGACTATGCCGGCATCTTATTGCTCAATCATATTTTAGGTGGATACTTTGGTTCGCGGTTAATGAAAAACATTCGCGAAGAAAAAGGACTTACCTATGGCATTCACTCTTCCCTCAATCTTTTAAAGCACAATGGATTTCTGTCGATTGGCGCAGATGTAAACAAAGAAAATCTTGATTTAACCTTTGGTGAAATTCGAAAAGAATTAAAAAGACTTCGAGATGAAAAAATTGATCAGGAAGAATTAGACACAGCGCGAAATCATTTTATAGGAAGCTTGCAATCAGAAATTACAACACCGTTTGCGCATGCCGATAAACTAAAAAATATAGTACTTTTTAACCTTCCGGATCAATACTATCAAGATTTAATTTATAAAATGGATGCCCTTTCTTCTACCGATTTAGTTCGCATCGGAGAGCTTTACTTTTCTGAAGAGAGTTTTATTGAAGTCGCTGTCGGATAGCCGTTAATTGTTATTCGTTAATAGTGAATTGGATGAAAGAATGTTCTTTCTTTTCGATAAACTGGTAAACGCTAATTTTACTTTACTCTGCTCGCTCTACACGCAATCCTACTGCTAAAATGCCAGATAAGGTATCGGTTCGCATAAACTGTTCGAACTTTACTTTGAATTTTCCGGGCTGACCAAATTTATAATTTTCGAGAATTTTAAATTGATGATCGTAAAGATCTCCTATTCCGCTGCTACCAAAAGGTTTGCCTGTTTTGCTATCGAATAGTAATTCAGTCTTTAATTCTTGCTGTAAAACTGTTCCGGCAGAATCTAGAAAGTAATAGGTAAAGAAAAATCGTGCGTTGGGATAGTCGCTTGAATTGCGCACGTTGCAATACACATTATATTTTTGATTGGGTTGGTCGATGGCGAATTCAAATTCAGGTTTCTCTGAAACAACCCAGAGACCCTTATCAAAATCATGATACTGTTCGTACACTCGGGAAGAATCACAACTAGCAAAAAAAAGCGAGAGCACAAGAGCTAACAACATTAATCCTCTCATGACTTCGGTCCCGGTTTTGGATTGTTGCTATCTCGGTTGCTGTTATCTCGGTTATTACGATTGTCGGGTCTTCGTCTGTTGCTGTTATTATTTCCTCTGTTTGGACTTTCCCCTCCAGCATTATGTTTTCCTTTAGTTGGCGCCCCACCCTTTGGTTTGTTCTTGAACTTCTTGTCCATCCGTTCAAGGTCGCTGTTCAATGTTTGGATAGACAATTTCTCTTGCACCACATCCAAATTCAAATCAGCAGGCTTCTTGCCTTCGGCATTTAATTTCAAGATTTCGTTTACACGATCAACGTTTAGCGGATACCATGTATTCTCTTCACGGAAACCAAACCACATTATTTTACGAAAGATGTCAGTCTTCTGCAATGTCGCTTCACCTTTATCGGTAAGCAACGGTCGCTCTATCTTCGGAATACTTTCAAGCGCATCCAGATAGGTATCTAATTCATAATTCAAACAACACTTTAATCTTCCGCACTGCCCTGATAATTTACTGGGATTGAGCGAAAGGTTTTGATAACGCGCAGCACTGGTTGCCACGTTTTTAAAATCGGTTAGCCAGGTTGAACAACATAACTCGCGACCGCAAACACCAATACCGCCCAATCGTCCTGCTTCCTGACGCAGACTGATCTGGCGCATCTCCACGCGAATTTTAAAATCGCCTGCCAATACTTTTATCAACTCACGGAAATCTACACGATCATCAGCCGAGTAAAAAAAAGTAGCTTTTGTATTGTCGGCTTGATATTCAATGTCGGAAAGTTTCATTGGCAATCTCAACTCGCGAAGGATTTCGCGTGTGCGATAAAGCGTAGGTAATTCGCGCTTCTTTACTTCCTCAAACTTTTCTAAATCCTTTTGATGAGCAAGTCTGTATATCTTCTTGATCTCACCATCATTCGCAATTTTTTTCTTCTGCATTTGCAAACGCACTAACTCCCCTTGCATCGAGACGTGGCCAATATGGTGGCCGTTTGGAACCTCCACCACAATTGCATCTCCGGTGGTTAAACTAACCTTATCAGAGTTGCGATACATTTCTTTACGTCCGTTTTTAAAACGCACTTCTACGATTTCAAACTTGTCTTGCATGGGCATATCCATATTGGAAAGCCAATCGAATACATTCATCTTATTACAACCACCTGTATTGCAAGCTCCGTTATTTTTACAGCCTGAAACCTGGCCGTCCTTCGTTGATCCACATGAACATCCCATCCCGCTTAACCTTTATAATTCATTAAATCTTTTCCTATGTCTTTTCTAAAATACATTTCGTCCCAGCTAATTTTAGCCGCGGCCTGATATGCTTTTTCCCTTGCTTCACGCAACGAATTTCCAGATCCTGAAACAGTCAATACACGACCACCATCTGTTAAAACAGCATCCTTCATTTTTCGTGTGCCGGCATGAAACACCAATGCTTTATCATCTGTCTTTAATCCTGAAATGGTTTTACCTTTTTCATATTCACCAGGATAACCACCCGATACCAACGCGATGGTGACGGTATGATGATCTTCTATTTCTATTTTCGTTTTCGCCAATTCGCCTTTCGCGGTTGCCAACAACAATTCAACAAAATCACTTTTTATGCGTGGCAAAACAGCTTGTGTTTCCGGATCGCCCATGCGCGCATTGTATTCAATTACGTAAGGTATTCCACCTACATTCATAATGCCCACAAATACAAAACCTTTATAGTCAATTTTCTCTTTGCTCAATCCTGAAATGGTTGGCTTCACCACCATGTCTTCAATTTTTTTCATGAAGGCAGCATCCGCAAATACTACTGGTGAAACAGCGCCCATCCCTCCCGTGTTCGGCCCAAGATCACCATCGTTTATACGTTTATAATCTTTGGCTTCCGGAAGAATGACATAGTCTTTGCCATCGGTGAGCACAAAAACAGAAAGCTCAATTCCATTCAAAAATTCTTCAATCAAAACCTTGGCGCTGGCTTGCCCGAATTTTTTATTCACCAACATATCTTCTATTACCGCTTTGGCTTCTGCCTGACTTAAACTAATGATAACGCCTTTGCCGGCCGCCAAACCATCTGCTTTCAAAACAATTGGCGGTTTGCATGTTGATATGTAATCTAAGGCCTGATTGAGATCAGCGGCCATAAAGGTTTTCGCTTTTGCAGTGGGGATCCCATGACGCAGCATAAATTGTTTTGAAAAATCTTTGCTTCCCTCTAATTGCGCCCCGTTTTTTCCTGGCCCAACCATTAGGATTGAATTAAGCGCAGGACTTTGTTCAAAAAAATCGCGGATGCCCAAAACCAACGGTCCTTCCGGCCCAACAAGAATCAGTTCAATATCATTTGCTAGACAAAATTTTCCTAACCCCTCAAAATCATCTATTGCTAAGTCAATGTTTTCTGCCACAAGTGCTGTACCTGCATTTCCGGGTGCAACATAGAGTTTATCGCAAAGCGCACTTTGCTTGATTTTCCAAGCCATTGCGTGCTCCCGTCCTCCATTTCCGATAACCAGAATATTCATGTTGCCTTTGTTTTGGTTACTCTATTGATTCCGTCTGATCATATTGTTTTAAGCACTTACTATAACATGCATAACCTACGATCAGATTTCGATGAACTTCAAAGATAGGGGCGAAATCCGTTAAATAAAATACATAAAAAAAGCGTTCAGGATATTGCCCTGAACGCTTCAGTATCTGGTTTTGATGAACTTAGTTGGCGTACTCCGACATAAATTTGATGCGCATCAATCGAATTTCTTCTTCCGAGTAATCAGCAATCGAATCATCGTTCAAGGCCATTTCCAAACTATCGGTCTCTGTGTTCATAAAATAATCATGAATATCTTCCTGCTTATGCGGATCTATAATCTGATCGATATAATAGTTTAAATTAAGCTTTGTGCCCGAGTAGCAAATATTTTCTATCTCCGTCAGCATATCATCAAAAGACATTTTAATGGTCTCTGCAATTTCCTCCAAATCAACTTTTCTATCTACTGCCTGAATGATGATGATCTTGGCTTTCGATTTATTGACCGAGTTTTTAACAATTACCTCATTCGCGGTTTCAATATCATTCTCGTCAACATAGTTTTGAATTACCTCAATAAATTCTTTACCAAACTTATTTACCTTACCCATACCCACACCGTTCACCTGGGCAAGATCTTCTTTCGTTATGGGATAGGTAGTCGCCATTTCTTCCAATGACGGATCTTGAAAAACTACCCAAGGTGGCAAATCATTTGCTTTTGCGATCTTCTTACGCACGGATTTTAGTAATTCAAAAAGACGCGTATCGTATGCTTTGGTGTTTACCGGAACACGATCTGCTGATTCTTCCTCCTCGTCAATTTCTGTTGTGAAGTCGTGATCGCGCGCGAGTTCGATTGGCTGAGGCTTCTTCATAAACTCTTCGCCTCTCTTATTCATCTTCAACACTCCTATATTATCAATGTCTTTATCTAGAAATTGATAAATCAACACTTGACGAATAACTGATTTCCAATAGTCCACATCTTCATCACCACCCTTTCCATACACGGCTAAATCGAAGTGTCCGTAACTCTTTACATATTCATCTTCAACACCACGAATTACATTTACTAAATGGTTCAAGCCGAAACGTTCATTGGTTTGTTTCACCGCCTCAAGTACAAGTTTTACCGATGTCATGCCATCAAATCGTTCGCGTGGATGAACACAGTTATCGCACATACCACAATTGTCTTGCTTATATTCTTCACCAAAATAATGGAGCAATTGTCTTCTTCTACACACGGGAGATTCTGCATAAAATTCCATCTCCTGTAATAACACGCGTGCATTCTCTCGCTCTTGTACAGGTTTGTCTTTATTGAATTTCTCGAGTTTGCTTAAATCGTTATGACTGTAGAACATCAAGCAAACACCTTCCAATCCATCACGACCACCGCGACCAGTTTCCTGATAATATCCTTCTAATGATTTCGGCACATCATAATGCACTACAAACCGAACATCGGGTTTATCGATGCCCATACCGAAGGCAATGGTTGCTACAATAATATCAACTTCTTCATTTAAGAAATCATCCTGATTTTTCATCCGCACATCCGGATCAAGACCTGCGTGATAGGGTGCCGCCTTAAATCCATTAACGTTGATTAACTGTGCAATCTCTTCTACCTTCTTACGGCTAAGACAATAAATTATACCTGACTTACCTTTATGTTCTTTTAAGAATTTGATGAGTTGCTTCTTCGTTTCCTTTTTAGGACGCACTTCGTAATACAGATTTTTTCTATTGAAAGAAGACATAAAAACGTCTGCCTCTTCCATCTGTAAATTTTTCTGAATATCCAATTGAACCTTTGGTGTAGCCGTTGCGGTAAGCGCAATAACGGGCATGTCTCCCAAGGTCTGAATCATGGTTTTGATTCTTCTGTATTCTGGTCTGAAGTCATGACCCCACTCTGAAATACAATGGGCTTCATCAATGGCTACAAACGATACATTGACTTTCTTTAAAAACTCAATGGTCTCTTCTTTATTTAATGATTCGGGTGCTACGTAAAGAAGTTTTACGAGACCGTTCATACAATCCTTTTTCAGTTTGGTAATTTCACCTTTGCTTAAGGTTGAATTTAGGAAGCGTGCGTTAACACCATACGCATTCATTTGATCAACCTGATTTTTCATTAAGGCTATAAGCGGAGAAATTACAATGGCCAATCCATCGCGCATCATTGCCGGCAATTGGTAGCATAGCGATTTACCTGCTCCCGTAGGCATGATCACGAATGTATTTCTTCCACTTAGTAGGTTGCGAATAATTACTTCTTGCCCACCCCGGAATTGACTATATCCGAATACTTCTTTGAGTCTCTCTTTCAGCGCGTCTTTCTCTTCCACCAACATCGTATCGTCTTTATAAATTGTATCTTTGTTCATATTGACAAAGCTAACTTTGAAAAGGAATTGAATTTAGTAAAAAATATTAAAAAAATTGCATGTGAGGTATTAATAAATGAATCTCAGGCAATTCAACATTTAGCCGATTTTATTGACGATGATTTCGAGGCTTGCGTGAAAGAAATTTATTCTGCAAAAGGCCGCGTTGTCGTTACAGGCATTGGCAAAAGTGCCATTGTAGCCAATAAAATTGTTGCAACGCTTAACTCTACCGGCACACCCTCTATATTCATGCATGCAGCCGATGCGATCCACGGAGATCTTGGCATGATACAACAAAATGATATCGTGATTTGTCTTTCGAAAAGCGGAAACACTCCTGAGATTAAAGTATTAGTGCCGCTGTTAAAACGGAGAGGTTCAAAGCTTGTTGCTTTGGTGAGTAATATAAATTCATATTTAGCGCAACAAGCCGATTTTGTATTGAATGCATCGATTGCACAAGAAGCTTGCCCACACAATTTAGCACCCACTACCAGCACAACAGCGCACATGGCGATGGGTGATGCGCTGGCAGTTTGCCTATTAGAACTTCGGGATTTTAGTAGTCGCGATTTTGCTGAATATCACCCGGGAGGTTCGCTCGGTAAACAACTCTATTTGAAGGTATCCGATGTTTATGTTAACAATCAAATGCCAACGGTTAGTCCTGAAGCATCATTAAAAGATGTAATTTTTGAAATTTCTTCGAAGCGGTTAGGTTGTACAGCGGTAATTAGCCCTCAAAATGAGTTATTGGGAATAATAACCGATGGCGACCTTAGAAGAATGCTTGAAAAAGAGATTGACATTCGAAAGGCGGTGGCGGCTGATATTATGACCCGTACACCAAAAAAAATTGAAAAAGATGAATATGCGGTCAAAGCCTTACATCAAATGCAAGAGGGAGGAATTACGCAATTGGTTGTGGTTGATGGAAATAAAGTCGCGGGTTTCATTCACCTTCATGATCTGCTTAAAGAAGGAATTGTATAATCTATATAGAATGACAGTTCAAAAAGTATCTTTGCAAAACTTCTATTTAAAGTTGGCCGTTTTGGTATCTGTAAAACAAACCATAATGAACTAATGGAAATTCTTTTAAATAATTCTGTGACCTACGTCTTTTGCAAAACGTCTTACCTCTGAAAAACTCGATGAACAAGAATTTATATGTAGTGCTCATGGCAGGTGGTATCGGAGTTCGTTTTTGGCCGTATAGCCGAAACTCCAAGCCGAAACAATTTTTAGATGTATTGGGCACCGGCAAAACACTTCTTCAATCTACTTACGAACGCTTCTTATCCATCTGCCCGGCTGAAAATATTTTTGTAGTAACGCACGAAGAACATGGTGCTCTGGTAAAAGCACAGCTCCCACAGTTAGCATCCAATCAAATATTAGAAGAACCGATGCGAAAAAATACAGCCGCGTGCATTGCGTATGCGAGCTACTGTATTGAAGCAAAAAATAAAGAAGCCATCATTGTTGTGGCGCCTTCTGATCATTTGATATTAAATGAAATACAATTTCAAGAAGTAATAAAGAAGGCCAGCGTGCTGGCAAAAGATCAAGACAAATTAATAACGTTGGGTATTCCACCAACGAGACCGGAAACAGGTTATGGCTATATTCAATATCATACTGAAAAGAATTTCGCAAAGAAGGTAAAGACCTTCACAGAGAAACCTGAATTATCTTTGGCTAAGAAGTTTTTAGAGAGTGGTGATTTTGTTTGGAACGCAGGTATTTTTATTTGGGGTGTACAAACTATTATTGATGCTATCCATCAATACCTACCCGAGATGGCCGAAGTTTTTGATGAAGTTAAACCAAAGCTTGGAACTGCCGAAGAGAAGGAAGCGATTGCTACCGCATACTCACAATGCAAAAGTATTTCCATCGATTATGGTATCATGGAAAAAGCAAAGAACGTATTTGTGTGCCTCGGTGATTTTGCATGGTCTGATTTAGGCTCATGGAATTCTATCTATGAGATTTCAGAGAAAGATGCAAACAACAATGCCCTCGGTGCAAAATCTGTTTTGTATGATACACGCAACTGCATTATAAAAGCTTCTTCCGATAAACTTATTGTAGCACAAGGTTTAAATGGATATTTGATT
>JBBRFY010000083.1:0-17136 GCA_038241205.1 Cytophagales bacterium | reverse complement strand
TTAATGCTGTTCTATAAATAACTACTTCGGCTATCTGACCTTCAAAGTTCCCGATTGATGAGGGGTCATATGAGCCAACAAATAGATTTGAAGCGTTGGTAGGTATTGAGGAGATTGCTGAGGCTCTTGCCGTATTGTTTGCGCCCTCAAAAAAACCATTTTGAGAGGTTCCATTCATCACGAATGAAAATACATCAACGGAATTTACAGCCGAATTTGCTGAAACAATGTTTGCTAAAGCTTCAGTAGATATTGCTGATCTGTAACGATAACTTGTATTTACTTCAAACACATAAGACGATAAAACTCCAGCACTGCTTCTCTTCGACAAAATACCATTGGGTGCCGTGAGTGATATAGGTTGAACTACGAAGAATACAGATAAGGCAGATGTTCCATCCAAATTCGAATTGTTCGGAACCTGCAAATAATAATTTAACCCGCCTGTGTTCGGAAAGGTAATCGATGCAAGACCATTGAAATTAGCATCTGCTCCAATATACGTTGGCCGCGTAGCGCCCGCACCAACAGCAGAGTTGTTGTTTCCAGATTGATCTGTCCAAGCATCAACTAAGCCGCCCGTAGATGAAACGCCCGAATTCGCCCTGAGCCAAAGCACGTTTGTGGGTTGGCCATTTGAACCGTCTGCATTACCAACGCCCCCTGGGCCGGTCTGTGCAATTGAAAAAATAGAGATAAAAAGTGAAAGGAACGCAATTACAAGTTTTTTCATAATGGATTGATCAAGCCAATGCAACAAATGTAACTGATTTTATCTCATTATTTCAAAGCAAAAAGTAAGGTTGAATTAACCTTATCCTCGGCAGTATGTTTTGGGTGTGGGTGAGAATGCAAACCTCATCCCCGGGCCTTCTGCGGAAGAGAAGGGGGTAGATGTTTAAGGTGGTGTGAGTTGTACAAAAATGGGGAAGGTTGGGGCGACCTCATATGCAGTCATTCTCTGGTAGAGATTTGGGAAATACAAACCTCATCCCCAGCCCTTCTCCAGAAGAGAAGGGAGCGGATTTTTTAAGGTGATTTGAGTTGTACAAAAATGGTGAAAGTTGGGGCTACCTTATCCTCAGTGTTTCTTCGGAAGAAAAGGGAGAATACAAACCTCATCCGCTCCCTTCTCCGGAAGAGAAGGGAGCGGATGTTTTAAGGAGGTGTGAGTTTTACAAAATGTTAAAGGTTGGGATTAACGAATAACCTTTAACTGATAACTTCTAGCGGCTAGTCACTAAAAACCAAGGATTTAAAAGGTTTGGCTTGTTGTAAACCACTTCGGTGTCTGTGCCGTGTTGGAGAACTTTTAAATCAACTGCTTTTACAACTGCGTGCGCGGCCGCAGTGTCCCACTCCATGGTTGGTGCAAAACGGGGGTAAACATCTGCTTTGCCCTCGGCCAATAACATAAATTTCAAACTGCTTCCTTGCGAAACGAGGGTTGGCTCGTTCAACTTGTTAATAAAATCCTGCGTTTCTTCGCTCATGTGCGAGCGCGAGGCAACAATTCGTAAGCCCGATTGAGTAAGATCCGAAAGCTTGCGCTTCGCAAGAGGTGTTGTCTTTCCTTCGCGTTTCACAAAACCACCACTGATTTCGTCAGCGTAAAAAACATCGCCTGTTACGGGCACGGCTACTACTCCGAGAATGGGCACGCCTTTATGTATAAGTGCAATGTTTACTGTGAACTCACCATTGCGTTTTAGAAATTCTTTTGTGCCGTCAAGCGGATCGACCATCCAGAAATAATCCCAGTCCTTTCGTTCTTCGTAGGGAATGCTTCTGCCTTCTTCGCTTAACAGCGGAAGTTTAGACGATTGTAAATTCTTTACGATTGATTCGTGTGCTTTTTTATCAGCCAACGTAAGGGGAGAATTATCTCCTTTTGGCTCCGCCTGAAAATCACCAGAATGATAGACGGTTAGAATTTCTTTTGAAGCTTCTTCAGCAGCGTGGATGGCGAGGGTGAGTAGTGGAGTTAAGTTCATAGTAAATTGGTTGCCAGTTGCCGGTTGCCAGATACCGGTAACTGGTAACCGGTGACTGGTGACATGTATTTTAAACGATCATCCCTGCTGCCACAGTCTCGTTGGTGCCTTCGTCTACTAAAATCACACTACCTGTAATTCTGTTTTTGCGGTAGCTGTCGAAGAACAAAGGTTGTGCGGTGCGAATTTTTACGCGAGCAATTTCATTCAAGGTTAATTGCTCTGCGTTTTCTATTTTATGAAGACTATTGATATCTAGTTTGTATTGAATTTCTTTGAGCACACCTTTTACTTCTTTCGTCATGTGGCGCACAAAGAATTTTGAGTTTAAGTTGATTGGGCGTTGGCTCATCCAGCACACCATTACATCAATGTCTTGTTCCGATTGTGGGTGGTTGTTGGGTTTTGAAATAATATCACCACGACTAATATCAATCTCATCTACTAACGTCATTGTAACTGACATAGGCGCAAACGCTTCTTCCAATATTTCATCCCCTAGCCGGATTGATTTTATTTTTGAAGTAAAGCCCGAAGGCTGAACTAGCACTTCTTCTCCCGGTCTGAAGATACCACCTGCCACGCGCCCTGCATAACCACGAAAATCGTGATGCTCGTTCGACATCGGACGAATAACATACTGCACAGGAAATCTACTATCAATGTGATTGTAATCGCTCTCAATATGAACGGTTTCCAACATATGAAGCAACGTTGCTCCCTGATACCATTCCATTTTTTCTGAACGGTTCACTACGTTATCTCCTAGCAATGCACTGATCGGCACAAATTGAATATCCGACACTTCAAGCTTGGATGAAAAAGCTTTGTAGTCTTCTACAATTTTCTCATACACGTTTTCATCGTAGTTCACCAAATCCATTTTGTTTACACACACAATCACGTGCGGGATTTTTAGTAGCGATGCAATAAACGAGTGTCTGAACGTCTGCTCTATTAATCCTTTGCGCGCATCAATCAATATCAACGCGAGGTTCGCAGTAGATGCACCCGTAACCATGTTGCGCGTGTATTGAATATGACCGGGCGTATCTGCGATTATAAACTTGCGCTTGGGTGTAGCGAAGTAGCGGTAAGCCACATCGATGGTGATGCCTTGTTCGCGTTCTGATTTTAATCCATCGGTTAACAACGAAAGGTCAACATAATCAAAACCTTTTTTCGCACTCGATGCTTCCACTGCTTCCAGCTGATCTTCAAAAATTGATTTACTGTCGTATAGAAGTCTTCCGATGAGGGTGCTTTTTCCATCGTCTACGCTCCCGGCTGTTGTGAATCGTAATAGTTGATTGTTTATGGTGCTCATTTCGTTAAAGTTGCCGGTTGCCAGTTACAGGTTTCCGGTGGTTGGTTTAGTTGATTTGTTTAAAGTGTGCGGGCGGTTGCCGGTTTCCGGTGACTGGCAACCGGTAACCCTTTTATTTCCTCTCCAAGTTCGCTTCCACCCACTGCGTAAACTTATTTATTCTTTTACTCAATGAATTATAATCATCTTTTAAATTCTGGTACAAATCCTTATCGGTCATTGAATTAGTTTCAAATAAGAAGTCAAGGTGAACTATGGTTTCATCGCATTCTGATTGAGCATAGATCAAATACTTCATAAAATCCGCTTGGTATATTCTTCTTCCATATCCTTCAACAATTGATGAAGTTATGGATTTGGAAGATCTTCTTATCTGGCTACCTTCTTCATAAAGCTCATGCTTCGGAAGCGCCATAGATAGTCTATGAATTTCAATAGCAAGTCTTTTCGACTCAGTATATATTTCGAGATCTCTATAGCTTTTCATACAACGTGTGGTGAAGTTTGTTGCCGGATTCAGGTTGCCAGTTGCTAGTCGCCCGTTTCCAGTCTCCTGTTTAGTTAATATGGGTTCAGTCTATACTTTAAAATTTGTTACTCTTTGTTCGATAAAAAATACCTCAATCTTACAATCCGGCAACCGGTGACCGGAAACTGGTATCCAGTGTCTAAAAATATCCTGCTTTCTTCCTGTCTTCCATTGCCGTTTCAGAACGCTTGTCATCGGCACGGGTGCCGCGTTCGGTTTTGCGTGAGGATGCTACTTCTTCAATTATTTTTTCTAAGGTATCGGCATCTGATTCTACGGCTCCGGTTATCGGCATGTCTCCGCAGGTTCTGAAGCGAACAATTTTCTTTAATGGAACTTCGTTCGGCTTTAATTTCAAAAAAGGTGATGTTGAAAGTAACGCACCATCGCGTTCAATCACTTCGCGCTCATGCGAAAAATACAACGATGGAATCGGTATGTTCTCCATGAAAATGTATTGCCACACGTCCATCTCTGTCCAATTTGAAATCGGGAATACACGGAAATGTTCGCCTATACTCTTTTTGCCATTGAATAAATTCCACAACTCAGGGCGCTGATTCTTTGGATCCCACTGACCAAATTCATCGCGATGTGAAAAGAAACGTTCTTTTGCTCTTGCCTTCTCTTCATCGCGTCTTGCTCCGCCCATGGCAGCATCATACTTATACTGTTCGATGGTATCCAATAGCGTAACCGTTTGAAGTGCATTGCGGCTGGCGTTTGCACCGGTCTCTTCTTTTGCGCGACCTTTGTCAATACTTTCTTGAACAGAACCAACAATTAGTTTAACGCCTAGTTCGGTCACCAACCAATCGCGATATTCCATTGTCTCTGGAAAATTATGACCTGTATCAATATGCACAAGCGGAAACGGAATGCGTGCCGGAGCAAATGCTTTTTTAGAAAGGTAAGCCAACACAATGGAATCTTTTCCACCGGAAAATAAAAGTGCAGGCTTTTCGAATTGCGCCACCACTTCGCGGATCACAAATATGGCTTCTGATTCGAGTTCTTTTAAATGACTTAGGTAATACTGATTCAAGGTTATGTGGTTTGAGTGTAGCGTGTTCTGTTTGGTTTTAGGATGTGGGTTCTGGTTGCCAGTCTCCAGTTGCCAGATACCGGTAACTGGAGACTGGAAACCGGCAACCATTTCGTTCGTCAAAGTTGAAAGTTATATACGTATTTTTCAAACCTTATTTTTAATAATAGGAAGTATATGTTTCAGGAGTATTTCCATCGATTGTTCTACGCTTACTTCATGCGTTGGAATTACTACATCTGCAAGTTCAGGTCTTTCGTATGGTGAATCTATTCCTGTAAAATTCTTCACCTCTCCCGCCCTGGCTTTCTTGTACAAGCCCTTTACATCACGCTGTTCGCATACCTCCAATGGTGTATCCACAAATACCTCTATGTAACTATCGCTTCCTACAATTGCTTTTACTCGTTCACGATCAGAATTGAATGGCGAAATGAACGCTGATAAAACCACAATTCCAGCATCTAGCATTAGCTTTGATACTTCTCCAATCCTTCTTATGTTTTCTATTCTGCCTTCATCGGTAAACGATAAATCGTTATTAATGCCTGCGCGAATATTATCGCCATCCAACAAATAGGTTTTATATCCTAAGCCATGGAGTTGTGCTTCTAATTGTACCGCCAAGGTTGATTTGCCTGATCCTGATAAACCTGTAAACCAAATTAACGTGGCGTGTTGGTTCATCAAACTTTGGCGTGCTTGTGAACTTACTTTTGTTTTTATGGGGTAAATATGATCTGCCATTATATAAGGTTATAGAAATACGAAATAAACGAAACACACACTACTACATACACAATCGTAAACATCCAGCCCACACGAATAAAATCGCGAAAGGTATATCCACCCGGGCCATATACCATTAAGTTGGTTTGATATCCGATTGGTGTCATAAAATCGCCTGACGCTGCAAACGCAATGGCAGCAAAGAAAGGCGTGTAGGGCAAATGCAATTGTTCAGCAATAGACATTGCAATGGGAAACACAATTGAAACCGCTGCTGCATTTGAGATGAGCGCTGTAAGAAATGTTGTAGCAACGAAGAGCGCCAATAAGACACCAACAGGCCCTACGGATTTTCCAATTACGATTAGCCACCCTGCTAACAGCGTGGCTGTTCCTGATTTTTCCAACGCGACTCCAATCGCCAACGAACAAACCAGCACCAGCAATAAACTTAAATCCAACTCGCGTCTGATTTCAGCAGCATTCAAAATTCCAACCAAGACGTACGCCATCAAAAGTCCTATACAAACATTGAACAGCGGTAGTACTCCCGTAATACCAATCAGTAAAAAAGCAAAGGAAGCGATACCAAACCAGATCAACCATTTTGGTTTTGGCTTCGCTACTTTTTGCGGAACAGAGACTAGAAATAAATCTTTATCATGATTATAACTTTCTAATTTCTCGCTTGCCAATAACAATAAAAAATCTCCTCCCGCCAAAGTCATCTCACCTACTTTGCCCGGCAATTGTTTTCCATTTCGATGAATGGCAATGATGGACGCATCAAATCTTTTTCTAAAATCAGAATCTTTAATGCGCTCACCAATCAAATGCGAGTTTGATGGAATAACCGCCTCTGCAAAATTGAACTGACCTTCCGTTTCTAAAGTGTCCTGACTCGGCACGCGCAGACCATTATCTTCTTTGATCAAATTATAAATTGCATCTGTATTGCCTGAGAAAAATAATAAGTCGCCTTCTTCCAATTCTTCATCAGGTGCTACCGGAGAAATAATTTTTTCATCGCGTATAATTTCAACCAGAAAAACATCTTGTAAATTTCGAAGACCAGCATCCTTCACTGATTTTCCAATTAAATGTGACGTACTGAATACTTCTGTTTCAATGATGTATTCTTTCAGGTTTTCGCGAAGCTCATCAATTTTGTTTTCGTTTGAAGGCAGGATGTTGTATCCAATAAAATAAAGGTAAACCCAGCCGAGAATGGTTACGATTAAACCGAGATACAGAAAGTCTTCAACCCCTAACAAAGGTAATTTATACTCTGCAATTAACCCGTTTAACACAAGGTTTGTAGACGTGCCTACAACGGTAATCATACCGCCCAAAATGGTGGCGAATGAAAGTGGAATCAAAAACTTGGAAGCAGGATTACCCGTTTTCCTTGCCCAATCTTTTACATACGGAATCATAAAGGCAACGATGGGCGTGTTATTTAAAAATGCCGAAGCCGATGAAACGGTTAACATCATGCGAAACAAAAATGCTTTTGGTTTTAGCTTCGGATTAAAAAGCCGCGATAACATTTCAATTCCGAAAATTAATCGGATACCAGCAGTGACGAGCACTAATAAAAAGATAATAATGATTTGCTGATTGGACAGACCTTTAATCAGTTCTACCGGTGTAATAACACCTGCTACTAACAGCGCAACGGTACAAATAAAGAATGTAAAAGCAGGGTTGAATACTTCTTTGTAAAGCGCGTACACCAGAAAGATAACCACCAGTAGTACGTAGATCTGCTTAAAATCCATTAGTTCGATAGAGTTTAAGGCAAAGATAATAGGATTGGGGAAATGATCAAGTGTTAGGCGGTAGCCGGATACCAGTTGCCGGTTGCTGGTAACTTGGTAACTGGTATCTGGTAACCTTCTAAAAGGAATTCTGCAAGTCCCAAAACTTCTTAATCATCTTTAAAAAATCTTCCATTTCGTGAAGGGGTACCATGTTTGGGCCATCGCTTAATGCCTTTGCGGGATTGGGATGTGTTTCAATAAAGAAGCCATCCACACCTACAGCTGCTGCTGCGCGGGCAAGATGTGGTGCGAACTCACGTTGCCCTCCAGATGATCCGCCCTTTCCGCCTGGCTGTTGTATGGAATGTGTTACATCAAAAATAACCGGTGAATATTGACGCATAATGGGAAGGGAACGCATATCTACCACAAGTGTGTGATAACCAAAACTGGCACCACGCTCAGTGAGAAACACATTGTTGTTACCTTCACCACGAACTTTATCGACCGCGTATTTCATATCTTCTGGCGCCATGAACTGACCCTTCTTTATTTTTACCGCCTTGCCTGTACGCGCTGCTGCTATTAACAAATCAGTCTGTCGGCAAAGGAACGCTGGTATCTGCAATACATCTACTACCGTGGCTGCCTCCTCGCACTGATACGACTCGTGCACGTCTGTTACAATTGGTACATTCAATTCTTTTTTTATGCGCGATAGAATTTCCAATCCACCTTCTCTGGATGGGCCTCGATACGAACCCAATGATGTTCGGTTTGCTTTGTCGAAAGATGATTTGAAAACGTAATCAATATCGAGTTGCTTACACAATTCTTTTACTTTACTTCCGGTTTCAAAACATATATCAAAACTTTCGGCAGCACACGGGCCGGCAAATAATACCATACGTTTGCCACCCAAGGTAATGTTGTTTGCAATCTGAACTTTCTCTTTAAAAATTTCCATGTCTCTCGTTGTTTTACTATTGGGAATAAATATCAGTGACTTAAACTTTTTTTTGGCCTCACCTCATTCCTCTCCAGAGGAGGGGATACCATAGGAGCTAAAGCCAACGACATTGACTGGCATCTCTAAAAACTTTTTTTTTATTCGCCTCATCCCCTGGCCTACCAGCAGGCAGGCTTCCGTTCTCCGATAGAGAGGATAAGCGGAGGTTTTAAAGATGCTCTGCTATTGTTTCAAAATATTTTCCATCTCACCTCGTGCTGCCAATATTAAATCGGCTACCTCTCTTAACACTCCATTACCTCCTTTTGTAAAGGCAACCAGATCCGCTTTTGTTTTAATGTACGCAAAGGTATCAGCAGGGCAAACACTTAGACCGGCCAGCTTAAAAACACAAAGATCATTTATGTCATCGCCAATAAAGGCCACTTCTTTTAATTTGAGTTTATAATGATTGGTGAGTTCTTCAAACACCGATGCTTTATCGATAATTCCTTGATGGCAGAAATCAACTTTCAACTCTGCACATCGCTTCGTGGTTGCGCCCGACTCACGCCCGGAAATTGCGCCTACAATAATTCCTGCTTTCTTTAAGTGACTGATTATATAACCATCTTTTACATTGAAGTTTTTAGACTCTCGTCCGGTTTCGTCATAAATGATTTTGCCATCTGACAACACGCCATCAATATCAAAGAAAATAGCTTTGATGTTTGATGCTTTCTTTACCTGTTCTTTGGTGTAGTTTGACAGAATCTGTTTCAATAGAATATGGATAGGAAATTAATAATATCGAATTCAAGCTGAAAATTAACAAAAGCTTTTTACTTTGAACGCTTTAAATTGGGACTAATTCAAAATGTCGCATCAGGGCTAAAGCGCAAATTAATTTAGAGAGAATAACATAGGCCTTAAGGCTGTGGTTATTGCCAGAATATAGAGAGGGCTTTAGCCCTGATTTCTAATCGGCTACGACAATTTGAAATGTACCCCTTAACAGACACCGCACATGAAAATTTTTAAGTTCACCATCTCCTTTATTATTACCACAGGGCTCATCTTGCTGCTGAACAACAGTTGGATTGTGAGTGGAAACCGAATTCCTCCGCTCGGTAAATTCCTCGATCCATTCCATGGCTTTTGGCAAAACATTGAACCAAGCGATTATAAAGGTGAGACAGAACTTGAAATCCCTGGCTTGAAAGAAAAGGTAACGATCGTTTTCGATAGTCTTTTAATTCCACACATTTTCGCAAACAACGATGAAGACCTTTATCTCGCGCAAGGATATGTAACCGCTATGCACCGGTTATTTCAAATGGAAATTCAAACCCATGATGCCGCGGGAAGAATTGCTGAAATTGTTGGCGAACGGGCACTCGACCATGATCGTTCGCAACGAAGATTGGGAATGGTATATGCCGCAGAGAAATCGCTTGCCGTAATGATGGAGAATGCAACGGCACGCACCATGGTTGAAAAATATTCGGATGGTATTAATCAATACATATCATCACTCTCCTACGATGAACTTCCTTTTGAATATAAACTTCTCGACTATCAGCCCGAGCCGTGGACTCCTTTAAAGTGCGCATTGCTATTAAAGAACATGGCCAAAACATTGAATATGGGAGATAAGGATATGGAGATGACGAATGCTTTAAAACTTTTCGGACCAGAAATGATTGACGTTCTATATCCAGATTTCGAAGGCGTTCGTGATCCTATTGTAGATCGAACAAATCAATGGAAATTCAACGTCATTACAATAGACAGTATACCGCTGGCGTTGCCTGATGAATTAATCAACATCAAAAAACTTCCTCCCTCCGATCCTACAACAGGTAGCAACAACTGGGCAGTGAGTGGAGGCAAAACAGCAACGGGCTCACCACTATTGAGTGGCGACCCGCATCTTAATCTAACACTCCCTTCTATTTGGTATGCCATACAATTACATGCGCCCGGAGTAAACACAATGGGCGCATCGTTGCCAGGATCGCCAGGCGTTATTATTGGTTTCACTGATTCAATTGCCTGGAGTGTAACGAATGCCCAACGCGATTTGGTTGACTGGTTTAAAATATCTTTTCAGGATACCAAAAAAGACAAATACCTATTGGATGGAGATTGGGTTAGCACCAATAAAGTGGTGGAAGCAATTCATATTCGTGACAAAGAAATATTTTATGATACTATTGTCTATACACATTGGGGACCGATTACCTATGATGAAAGTTTCCATGCTGAGAATCAACTTAATCAATTTGCCTTTCGATGGATGTCGCACGAACCAGCGGATGAAGTGTTAACGTTTTACAAACTCAATCGCGCAAAAAATTATGATGATTATATGGAAGCCCTAAATCATTATGGAACACCGGCACAAAATTTTGTTTTCGCATCTGTAGCGGGTGATATCGCCATGCGCATTCAAGGTAAATATCCCGTAAGGCGGAAGAACGAAGGCAGGTTTGTGTTGGATGGAAGTGAAAATTCAAACGGCTGGCAGGCTTTTATTCCGAACGAGCAGAATGTGATGGATAAAAATCCCCCGCGAGGATTTGTAAGTTCAGCGAATCAATATCCAGTCGATGTAACGTATCCATATTACGTTACTGGAAGAAGTTTTGAAGCCTATCGCAATAGAAGAATCAATAGTGTTTTGAGTTCACTAACGAACGCAACACAAGCAGACATGATGAAGCTTCAAAACGACAATTTTAATTTAAAAGCAGAAGAAAGTCTCCCTACCTTTTTAAGTTTCTTAGACTCAACAAAATTTTCAAAAGAAGAAAATAATGCTTACGCGATTTTAAAGTCGTGGGATTATTTTAACACAAAAGATTCGGAAGGTGCATCGTACTATGAAGGGTGGTGGGATAATTTAATGCCGCTGATTTGGGATGAGATGAACAAAGAAGGCGTAGTTCTAAATTCTCCTACAACCTACAACACCATTAAGCTTATCAAAGAAAACCCCGACCTGATTTTCTTTGATATTCAATCAACCTCTGAAAAAGAAACAGCAAAGGAAGTTATTCAAAAAGCGTTTTCACTTGGCGTAACCGACATCATACAATGGAAATCAGAAAGAATGAATTCCTTCCCGGGATCGGAAACAACTGATCATCGAAAAGTTGAATGGGCAGATTACAAAGACAGTTACATTGGTCATCTTCTTCGCCTCGAGCCGCTTAGTATTCATGTTAGAGCGGGCGGTAATCACGACATTGTAAACGCACATTCGAAGACTCATGGACCTTCATGGCGCATGGTGGTGAGCTTAGAAAAAAGCGGAATAAAATCATGGGCTGTGTATCCGGGAGGTCAATCCGGCAACCCAGGAAGTGAGCATTATACCGATCAATTAAACCAATGGGTAGAAGGGAAATATTTTTCGCTGCTATTCTTACAAACGCCAGAAGATGCCGGCAATAAGCTCTTCTTTTCTACACACTTAAATCCTGAAACGAAATGAAATTTTTAATACAAGCGATCGCCATAGCCCTGCTCTGTTTTATACTCGAACTCTTTTTACCGTGGTATTGCATTGCCATCGGAGCATTTGCAATGGGCTATCTGCTGCGATCGAACGCAGATTTTTTAGCGGGCTTTCTTGGCATTGCCGTGCTCTGGTTTGCAAAAGCATGGATCATGGACGCAGCTTCCACTACGGAATTAGCGGATAAGGTAGCACACATTTTTCCGCTCGGTCATACGGCATTTCTATTTTTACTGACTTCAGTACTAGGCGGATTGGTGGGCGGATTTGCTTCACTCACAGGCTCTTTGCTCCATAAAGACAAAAAAAAATCGAGCACTACCTTAACGTTTTAGTCGCCTAAATTATTCAGCAGACTTTATGCACAGAAAGAACTCTTTACATTTTTTGGTTTGACTTTGCGATAGTTCCGGTTCTCCCTTTATATTTGCGTTCCTTTTTGAAGGAGATGTTTTGATTTTCATCGGCAGAAGTTTTAAATAATTGAATTAGGCGGGCGGATAAAATTTGTTACTGGGCAACCAGTACGGCAAGATATAAAATGAGATATTAATATTGGAGAGGTGGGTGAGTGGCTGAAACCAGCAGTTTGCTAAACTGCGGTACTGGGCAACCGGTACCGGGGGTTCGAATCCCCCCCCCTCCGCATTTTTTGGATTAGTTGTTACCATCCTTTTATGTTTGATTTTGAAAAGTTAGAAGTTTATCAGATTGCCAAAGGTGTTGTCACTGATTCGCTCAAAATCATTCTTACAAACACACAGCTTGATCCTTATATTAAGGATCAGTGGAAAAAGGCGAGCCTTGACATCTTATTAAACCTCGCAGAGGCAACCAGTAGAATGGCGGGCTCGGATAAGAAACACTTTATTACCGTTTCAAGAGGCGCTGTTTTTGAATGCGTTACGATTCTACAAGTGTTGGGAGAAACGGGCACATTACCTATGGTAGAAGCACAAAATCTCTACGATCGATATGAAAAGATTTCAAAGATGCTTTTGGGCATGTATAGAAGTTATGAGTAAACTGGTTCGGTAGCTCAACTGGATAGAGCATCAGATTTCTAATCTGAGGGTTCGGGGTTCGATTCCCTGCCGGATCACAAAAAGAATTCAAAATTTAGAATTCAGAGTAGTACAGGTGAAAAGATAAAATGTATCTTTGCGCCTCTTAAAAGTTCGGGGTGTAGCGTAGCCCGGTATCGCGCCTGGTTTGGGACCAGGAGGTCGTCAGTTCGAATCTGGCCACCCCGACACAAAGGCCTCCATAATCGGAGGTCTTTTTTTATTCTAACACGTTATGATTCCGGCAGGCAGTTATACAGTCTACATTCTCCACAGCAAAACGTGTGATAAATTTTACACAGGGCAAACTCACGATTTCAATAATAGAATTATCTTAGTTTCTCTGTCAACGAAGAAGTACTTGCGTATTTTCCCACTGGCTTAAGATACGTTAGCCTTGTGCGTAGTTTTCTTTTACCTAAAAATATACACAGTCTTTAGGCTGCTGTAATTTATTACTTCGCCATGAGTATTTATACTACAGATGCGCTAGAAATTTTATTGCAGATAATTTAGAGTAATGTATCACCGATCAGCATTTCATTAAATTGATTTAAACGATCCTTATATATTTGAGTATTGTACAAATCACCATGAACGAAATCATCTCTCTCAAAATCGCCCTCAACAAAACCAACCCCACCATTTGGCGCAAGGTTTTAGTTCCTTCATCCGTTACCTTCTTTGATCTACATCACATCATCCAGATCAGTATGGGCTGGAAAAATTCACATCTGTTTGAATTTCAGGTTGGCGATTATAAAATAGGATACATAAATGCACAGGAAGCGTTTGAGGATGTAGCAGATGCCAATGAAGTGACGCTGGATTTACTCTTAAAAGAAGGTATGGCTTTTATTTACCTGTATGATTTTGGTGACGACTGGGAGCATATTGTTGAAGTAGAAAAGTTTCTGGATAAGGAAGAGGGCAAAGTTTATCCGGTATGTATAGATGGTCAGTTGGCTTGTCCTCCAGAAGACAGCGGTGGCATTCACGGCTTCTATTATAAACTAGAAATCCTGAAAGATAAAAAGCATCCGGAATATTCCTTTATAAAAGAATGGGTAGGTCGTGGATATAATCCTGAGAAATTCAACCTTGAAAAGGTGAATAAAGAATTACCTAAATTCAAATCGTATATGAAGCATTGGAAGCGATAAGAACATTGTCTCTTCCTTCGTTACAAAAGCATCAACTACAAAATTCTAATTTAACTCTATGGCTTACGATGAAAAACTTGCAGATCGTCTTCGCGAGGCACTGGCAGACCTTCCCAAGGTGGAAGAAAAGAAAATGTTTCGTGGAGTCACGTTTATGGTCAATGGAAAAATGTGTGTGAACGTAAGTGGCGAAGAGCTGATGTGCCGCTTCGATCCGGCCATGCACGAGACAATATCTGAAAGAAATGGTTTCCGAACCATGATCATGAAAGGACGCGAATACAAAGGTTTTGGTTATGTAACTCAGGATGCCATCAAATCAAAAAAGGATTTCGACTTTTGGATTAACCTGTGTCTAGAGTTCAATAGCAAAGCCAAAGCTTCAAAGAAACTAAAGAAGCCTGCCAAGAAGACCGCAAAGAAAACAACCAGAAAAGCGGTGAAGAAGAAAAAGTAAAACCCATTTCTCATCTAAGGCAATTGTAATCATCCTTAATCATTTATATCCATTCAAAATGGCAAATTCCTCGTTGCGTGTGTGCTGTTAAAAATACCGAGTTGGGGTCTGGTTTACGCCTTTATTATATATCTGCGGTGATTGAATTCAATAATAACCGCATAAATACGTCCTTTAATTAAAATAATCACCGCATACTTTTGAAATTCGGTGATAAATAGCAATATTCACCGCATATTTGCAGTAATAATGTATATCTATAAACGAAAAGGATGGCCAGACTTCAACTGGAATATGCCCAGGCTGAGCACGAGGCTGGGAGAAGTAAGACATCGTCAGGGTAAAATACTCGGACAGATGCAGGCCATGGGCTTTAAGTTCCAGGAAGAAACCATGTTGCAGACGCTAACCCAGGATGTGATCAAATCCAGCGAAATCGAGGGTGAAGTACTGAACCCGGAACAAGTGCGCTCCTCCATCGCCCGAAGGTTGGGTATAGAAGTAGCGGGGACCATTGTTGCTGAGCGAGCCATAGACGGAGTTGTTGAAATGATGCTGGATGCCACCCAGCATTATGATGCTCCATTGACTGACGATAGATTATACGGGTGGCATGCGGCTCTCTTTCCAACAGGAAGAAGCGGCTTATACAAAATTAAAGTCGGAAGCTGGCGCGATGATGCCATGCAGGTAACATCAGGACCGATGGGCAAGGAAAAAATACACTTTGATGCTCCGGAAGCGGATCAGATGCCTGACGAAATGCAACGTTTTTTGAGTTGGATGAATGATGAACAGGAGTTGGATCCGGTCATCAAGGCAGCCGTTGCACATTTTTGGTTTGTTACGATCCATCCCTTTGATGATGGCAATGGCCGCATCGCGCGCGCGCTTGCAGATTTGCAGCTTGCCCGTGCGGATAAAAGCAAACAACGATTTTATTCCATGTCAGCGCAAATATTAAAAGAGCGAAATGCTTATTATGACATACTGGAGCATACGCAGAAAGGAGATCTCGACATAACGTTATGGCTGGAATGGTTTCTGGATTGCCTGTACCGGTCAATGGATTATACTGAAATAACCATCAACAAGATCCTTGCACGCGGTCAATTCTGGGAGAACTATCGGGACGTGGAATTCAACGCGCGTCAACAAAAAATGCTGCAGTCGCTTCTCGATGATTTTTTCGGTGGACTGAATGTATCAAAATGGGCCAAGATGACCAACACCTCCACTGATACAGCTTTGCGCGATATCCAGTTCCTTATAGACAAAGGTGTTTTAGAACGGAAAGGAAGTGGACGGAGCACCCGCTATCATCTCAAATCAACATTGCCTTGAGCATAGGCTGATTTTTCAATAGATAATACTCCCAATTTTTCAGACAGGTATTTAAGATAGAAATTCACAACTTAAACTCTGGAGAAATGAGCAAACGCAACAGGCGAAAATTCACAGCAGAATTTAAATCGAAAGTATGTGTTGAAGCGATTTCGCGAACAACAGACCATTGAGGCGCTGAGCAAAAAGCATAACCCGCACCCCACACAAATCAACACCTGGAAGAACGAGTTTTTGACCAACATGCCCGTAGTATTTGAGAAGGAAGGTTCTGTTCACAATAAAGAGCAATTGATCCAAACCTTGTATGCCCAGATCGGGTAACTGAAAGTGGCCAATGACTTTCTTAAAAAAAAGTTATTATAAAGCCACTGGCCAAGCGCAGAATGTTGATCGAAACAGCGCATACAGCACTGAGCATTGTAAAACAGTGCGAGCTGCTCAACGTGGCGCGGAGTGGATTGTACTATACCCCCGTAAAGATCAAAGCCTATATACCTTTGACTTAGATGTGGAAAACTGAAATGCAAACTCGATCCGAAGCCATGACACTTGAAAAGAAAATTAAATCAAGAGTCGCAAGACGTTTATTGATGGATTTAGAATTAGGTATTGAATAAAACGGATCGCGGTAGTATCACTAATAAATTAATACTTTGAAAGTCGGTAAATTATTTACGTCTCATTAACCTTACCACTATAACGATGACAACTACAATCACTAACAGTACAAGGATAACACCAGTAGTTACTCCCGCCCCGAAAATATCACCAATCGCTTCACAGGATACAGCAAAGAAACTTGTAAATAGAATAAGCATTATTGTAATGATGTTCTTCATAATATATGTTTTAAAATGTTTCAAAATATTTTTATTACCGTTATGCTACACGAAGTATATGCCAAATAAGAAAGTTGTTTCGTAAATAATATCAAAACACACTTTTGGTGGTGAAATCAATAATTATTTGTTCATATCCATTCCTATCGATGCATCCGCGCTGCAGTCAGATTATAAAAAAATCTTTTTTAAATTAACATATCTGTAGCGTGTCGTATCTACAAGGGAAAATAATTCCACAGCCGTATCTAAATTTTAAGTAATCGCCTATCAGTAAAACAACTGCACAGTCTAACATTCTACAACGATAATTATGTTTAATGTTGCTATAGCTACTGGCATATTATTTAGATAGCAACAGCATGGCACTAAAACTCTATAAGAAAAAAAGAAATTTTAAAGAAAGT
>JBBRFY010000082.1:0-17159 GCA_038241205.1 Cytophagales bacterium | reverse complement strand
AGTTTGAAACAGACTTCACGGAACATAGCTATGGCTTCCGACCCAATCGCAATGCACACCAAGCCGTACTCCGAGCGCAGCGCAACATCCATGAAGGATATGACCACATCGTGGACATAGACTTAAAGGACTTCTTTGATGAAGTGGATCATGTGTTGTTGTTGCAATTGATTTACCGCAAGGTGAAATGCCCGTTGACACTGCGCCTCATTCGTAAATGGCTACGCGTTCCGATTAAAATAAACGGCCGACTAATCAAGCGAAGAAAGGGTGTGCCACAGGGCAGCCCGTTGAGTCCGCTGCTCTCCAACATACTGCTCCACGAGTTGGACAAAGAGTTGGAAAAGCAAGGACATCGCTACGTGCGCTATGCCGATGACTTTAGTGTGTACACGAAAAGCAAAAGCACTGCACGCAAAATTGGCAATAGCATCTTCATGTTCTTGAAGAACAAGTTGAAGTTATCTATCAACCGGGAGAAGAGCGGCATACGTAAACCTGTTCAATTCAAACTACTCGGATATCAATTTGTATCCACGTATCAGAAGGGGGACAAAGGAACGTATCAACTGGTGGCAAGCGACAAAAGTTGGAACAACCTCAAGCGAAGTTTAAAAGCCATCACTAAGAAGACTGCGCCAAGTACCTTTGACGAACGTGTAGCCAAACTGAAAGAGGTCTACAAAGGATGGATCAATTATTTCCGAATGGGAAGTATGCAATCCAAACTCAAAGAACTCGACAGTTGGTTACGCAACAGATTAAGGTATTGCATTTGGGAAGACTGGAAGAAAGCTGACCGGAGAAAGAAAAACCTTATCCGACTTGGTATCCCTAAAGGCAAGGCCTATGCTTGGAGCAGAACCCGAATGGGTGGCTGGGCTGTTGCCCAAAGTCCAATCATGGTTACGACTATCACATTAAAAAGGCTTATCAAAAGAGGGTATGAATCTATGTTCAACTATTACCTAAAGGTTTCTCCACAACTTAATGAACCGCTGTATACGAGACCCGTACGTACAGTGGTGTGAGAGGCGCACCTCACATAACAAAATGTTGTTTGAAAACTAAACTACAAATTTGCATTGCACCCCGCAATGTTCACATACACTTTGTTATGCACTGTGCCGCGCATTGTAATCTTAACCACACGGATGCCAGAGCTTTAATTTTGTGTTACATGTGTGGCTCTGGCATTGGTGTGGTTCTTCGGTAAACATTCAGTAACTCAAAAGTAAAACCCTAATTGGAGGCCGATTGAACGATTCCGAATATAATCTTTGTAAGATTCCCCATTACTGGTGACAATGAAATTCTTAGCAAGCTTGGAAAGACCATAATAGTAATTAATAAGTAGGTAAGGTCTTTTACTAAGAGTAATAAATTTTGTTCCTATTCTGAAATTCAGTCCGCTGTCCGATTTGCCGAAACTTCGAGTATAGTAATCATTGTAGTTTTGTGAAAGAATTCTACTCGCTCGAAAATTTGCTCCTCCAAGCAAGGTTATCTTCTTTAAGTAAAATTTATAATATGGACCTAATTCAAAACTTGCATAAGTTAGGTTAATTTGTTTTACAGAATACAAATTAACTATAGTCCTTCCAACGTTAAACGAGTTATGATTTACACCAAAACTTGATATCAAACCATACGGTTTTTCGGCAAAAAAATCTTTGTTGATACTGAATTGCCAACCTGGTATTGTTTTCTCGAACATATCCTTATTTAAATCAATAAATTTTGGGTAAGATAAATTCAGGCCGGCATTAAAACTAAAAGTTTTCTCTTTGTCCTGACTTAATGTATAATGATAGGAAAGCAGGAAAATACAGAGTATTAAAATAGAACAGTGTTTCACAATTTTCTTTTGTTAATAATATCCTGTATAGGTACACGTACAACCATCTCTACCCCAGCCTTGTCCTGTACTATAATAAATTGCTGGCGGATTGTCTTCAGTATATTGATAATTGGAAATAAAGGGCCAAGCAATTTCATTTTGAGCTCCATTTGCTGAGATATACTTTCCATCTGATCCCCAGTCAGCTTGAAAAGAGACTTGGGCGGCTAAATAATTCGTATCAAAGTTTCTGTCCCATCCCCATATGGTCTTTCTAAATGACTTTGCTCTAAACCCATGATCTAGGGCGAATGTTCCGAGTGGGCCGATATAGTACGTGATTACATCTTCATATAATCTCACTCTATATCTATCTGCGGTTCCCGTGCAACTATTCACAGAGAAACTTCCAGTTACAAGCCGAGCGTTTGCATCATGCTCTTTGCGAATATGTGTTAATTTATACTCTTTCACTCCAGAAGGCAATCCCGTATTATCTTTTATTTTTTTCAAATTGGTAACACTTCCTTCCTCTGAAATGAATAATGAACTCATCGTATATTTCCTTGCTTGGCCGTCAATCATTATAATTCCGTCTTTGTTTAATAGAGACGTATCAACTGGTGGCAAGCGACAAAAGTTGGAAGATCATATTTTACTAATTAGTTTGAGTGTCCGCAGGTCGTAAATGTGAATTTCGTTTTTGTCAGTCTTGTCGTACTTGTTATTGTTGTTTATGTCGTAATGCCCCGTAATTACTATCGTCCCGGTTTGTTTGTTAACCGTCCAAGTCCGTGCGAAAAATTTATTGTCAGTCAATTGAGTTTTCTCTTGCCCGTCAGTTGATAATATTATGATTTGTTTAGGGTCTGCCCAGTCAATTCCATTTTTGCCGTCAAGGTCAACTGTCTGAGCGGAAACAATAATTTTGTTAATGCCTAAACTGTCGATTTTAATTTGTTCAACTTTTTCCATATAGCCGTCATTCGGAAAGTAGACTTGTTTTGATTGTCCTGTTATTGTGTTAATGAACAGAAGGTATCTGCTTTTAGTGTCTGACATTTTTCCCCAGTTTTCAATTGAGGCTATTACATATTCCGTCCCAATAACTTCGGTCAGTTTGTTGAAGTGAACATAATTGTATTTGTCTTGCCCGAAGGAAGTTAAAGTAAGTGTCGTAAAAATGATCGTTAAAAGTTGTCTCATTATCTGTCGTTCTATTTTCGATTGGGTCGTCTTTTAAGCTGACGCATAACGTTTGTGTATTATTTCGGAAGGGATTGCGGGAATCAAACCTATCAGGATGCACCAAATTTGAAGCGGGTGATAACGTTGAAAAAAAACTTCTGAAACCTTTATGAATGTACCGGTTTTTAAGCTTAGTTGTTAATCCACGTATGTCTCTTTTAAAACACTTTTCGCCTCTTTAATCTCTGGTTTTGAAAGTCTGCCCAATGGTTTAATAATTCTCTGTTTATCAATCGTTCTAATTTGGTCAAATACGATTATCATCTCCTTGCGCTGACATCTCTTTAAACGCTGTTTCCCAACCTTTTCTTGGTCTTGCTAATGGTCTTATGATTATTTGACCTTTCTCAAGAATTAAATCAACTTTATCACGAAGGTTATATTTCTGTATTAACGTTTTGCTAAACCGAATTCCTTTGGAATTCCCTATCTGTACAATTGAAACTTCCATAATCAATTATTTTACATTTGTAATTCAATGTCGTTTCCTTAAGCTTTCTTTTTTTTAAACCTCACCCTGCCCTCTCCAAAAGGAAGAGGGTATGGAAGCTTAAGGAAACGACATTGATTTGTAATTACAAAGTAACTACAAATGATTGGGGAATCCGTCTGATTTTTGATTTTGATGCTGTCTATTTATCCTGTCGCTGAGTCCGTGCCTCAGTTAGCCTAACAACAATTTTCTGTGCACAAGAGAGGCTTCAATGGTTGAAGCCTCTCTTGTATTATTAGCAATAGTGCATTCTATTTCAATAAAGCTAAAGCGTCTTTTATTCTCTTCAGTGCTTCTCTCAAATCTTTTTCAGATGCTGCGTATGAAAGTCGAACACATGCTTCATCGCCAAACGCACCACCCGGAACAAGCGATACGTGTGCTTTCTCTAACATGTATAAACAAAAATCATCACCATTATTAATGGCGGTCGATCCGTCTTTCTTTCCATAGTAATAACTCACATCAGGAAAAAAGTAAAAAGCACCTTCAGGATAGTTTGCTTTTACGCCTGGAATTTCTCTCAGTAAATTGTAAACAATATCTCTTCGCTTCCGGTATTCTTCTACAAACGCTAACGTAGGTGCTAGGTCACCCGTAATAGCAGCAAGCGCTGCACGTTGTGCAATGGAACAATTGGCAGAGGTAATTTGGCCTTGCACTTTGTTACATCCATCTGCAATCCATTTTGGTGCTGCTATGTATCCTACTCTCCAGCCTGTCATGGCAAAGCCTTTCGCAAAACCATTTACCGTTATAGTGCGATCAAACATACCAGGGAAAGAAGCAAGACTTACTTGTTCTCCTGTATAATTAATGTGCTCATAAATTTCATCGGCAATAGCAATGATGTTTGGATTCTTCAACACAACTGCTGCGATACCTTCCAACTCTTTCTTTGAAAAAACGGAGCCGGTAGGATTGCACGGTGAAGAGAATATGAGCATTTTAGTTTTAGAAGTAACGGCTGCTTCAAGTTGTGCTGCGGTCACTTTAAAATCATTTTCAATTCCACCCTTTACAATCACAGGAGTTGCTTCGGTTAGGCGAACCAAAGCATCGTAGCTCACCCAGTATGGAGAGAATACAATAACTTCATCACCCGGATTAAGCAACGCCAACATCGCGTTCGCAATAGATTGTTTTGCACCATTGGATACTACAATGTTCTCTGCTTTGTATGGAACATTATTTTCTTTTTGATATTTAGCTGCTATCGCCTCGCGCAAATCCTGATATCCTGGCACAGGTGGATAGGCAAAATACTTTCCATCATCGATTGCTTTCTTCGCTGCATCACAAATATGTTGAGGCGTTTTAAAATCAGGCTCGCCTAAACTCAGGCCGATAACATCGATACCTTTGTTTTTAAACTCGCGCGCTTTGGCCGCCATTGCCAATGTTGCTGATTCTTGAATTGCGTTGATTCGATTCGATAAAATATGCATGTGTTAAAATTGTTAAGTGAAGTTTTGCTGAACATATCAACCCAAACCTCATTGTGTGGTTTTGAAAAGCGAGCAAAGAAAATAATTAAAATTGGAAGTTGGAAGGTGAGCCAATAAAGATTTGAAACAAGAAATTATTACTAACGATAGGTAGTATCAACTAAAAAGTGTGCGTCCCAAGATACTTCTTCCCAAGGTAATTTCATCGGTATACTCTAAATCCCCACCAACAGGTACTCCTCGGGCAATGATGCTCACTTTTAAACCGGCATCTTTTATTCGTCTGTTAATATAAAAGGCAGTAGTATCTCCTTCCATTGTTGGGCTTAATCCTAAAATAATTTCTTTTATTTCAGATTGGCCATGATTAAGGCGATCGACCAACGATTCAATTTTTAAATCAGCCGGCCCAATTCCATTCATGGGAGAAATAACACCCCCGAGCACATGATACAACCCCATGTATTGCGCAGTGTTTTCAATGGCCATCACATCTTTTACATCCTCCACAACACAAAGTAAAGAGCGATCGCGTTTATGACTTGCGCAAATAGAGCACAGTTCTGTGTCAGAAATATTTTGGCACGTATTACAAAACCTAATTTTCAATCTAAGGTTTTGCAACGCTTCTGTAAGGGCAAAGGTATTTTCCTTTTTCTCTTTGATGAGATGTAGAACCAAACGCAAGGCAGTCTTTTTTCCAATGCCCGGAAGTTTGGCAACTTGGTTTACAGCCTCTTCAATAAGTTTGGAAGGATATTCCACGATAGATTGCGTAATTTAAAGTGTAGTATACGTTACGTATGGACCAAATTGATTGCGATGCTTTTGTAATTAGTGTTTCGAAATTAGTAATCGATTAACATCGGGTTTTATTAAAATGGCAATCACACAGACTACAGAATTACCGATTACCTAATACTTGTTATTAAATTACATGATTTAGATACTACAAGATGCGTGCATCAATACCTACTTCGCAAATGGCTTCACGAAAAGGGCGAAGGGAATTAAAGGTTCCGTTTTTCACAGCACACTTTCCTTTATGATGAATAATTAATGTGCATTGCTCCGCTTGCTCAGCAGAATGCTTACATACTTTTATCAACGTTTCGATTACATGATTAAAAGTGTTGTAGTCATCATTGAACACGACAAGATTCATCAGATCCGTAGTCTCTGTTACCTCCATCACATCCACCAATTCTTCCTCTTTATAAGCAGGCTTCATAACGCTTAATATTTTTACAAAGTTAACCAAATTCAACCGTCTGACAGAAAACAAAATTGTCATCATTTGGATTTTACCATATTTACATAATTTTTTGCTTTCAAATCGTAATTCCACATGACTCCAACCATCGTCATCATCATCATGACCCTTTATTTTGGCATGTTGATTCTCATTTCAGTACTCACTTCAAAAGGCGCAGATACCAATACCTTCTTCACCGGTAATCGGCAATCACCATGGTTTTTGGTTGCTTTTGGTATGATTGGAGCATCGCTTTCAGGCGTCACGTTTATATCCGTGCCCGGTAATGTTGGCAAAATTGGGTTTGGATATTTTCAAATTGTGCTTGGCTACTTGGTTGGCTATTGGGTAATTATTGGTGTGTTGATGCCGGTCTATTACAAACTAAATGTTGTTTCGATTTATACCTACCTAGAACAGCGCTTTAGTTTTTGGTCGTATAAAACGGGTGCATTTTTCTTTCTCATCTCGCGCACCATCGGCTCCTCCTTACGCCTTTATCTGGCAGCAACCGTTCTTCAACTTTTTCTTTTTGATGCATGGCACGTACCGTTTTTTGTTACCGTTGCCACCACCATCGTGCTCATCTGGATTTATACTTTTAAGGGAGGAATTAAAACTATTGTCTGGACCGATACCTTTCAAACTTTTTTCCTGATATCGGCAGTATGCATTGCCGTATGGCAAATTACTGCTAAGCTAGGGTTGTCTTTTCCGGATATGATCGAAACTGTTAACGCAAGTAAGTATGTTCGAATATTTTATTTTGATGATATAAACTCAACAATGTTTTTTCCGAAACAATTTTTGGGTGGTGCGTTCATTGCCATAACCATGACGGGTATGGATCAGGAAATTATGCAGAAAAATCTAACCTGTAAAACATTAGGTGACGCACAAAAAAATATGTTCTGGTTTAGTTTAGTGCTCGTTGTTGTTAATCTGTTGTTCTTAACATTAGGTGCTTTGCTCTATATCTACAGCGCTAAAAATAATATTCCGATTCCCGAAACAACGGATGAACTCTTTCCGCGATTGGCCTTTGAGGAACTTGGCTTAGGTGTTGGTATTTTCTTTCTGTTGGGTATCACGGCATCGTCTTATGCCAGTGCAGACTCTGCGCTAGCAGGATTAACTACTTCTTTCTGCATCGATTTTCTTGACTTTAAAAACAAGGAGGAAAAAGAAAAAAAGAAACAAAAACAAATTGTTCACCTTGCCTTCTCGCTTCTTTTTCTTGTTATCATTTTGATATTTAAAGAAATAAACAAGCGCTCTGTTATCGATGCAGTGCTGAACGTTGCCGGATATACCTATGGTCCTTTACTCGGTCTTTTTTCTTTTGGATTGTTAACAACTCGGCAAGTAAAAGATAAGTTTGTGCCGTTTATTTGCCTTCTGTCTCCTATTCTATCATACATCATCAGCACAAATTCAGAATATTATTTAGGAGGATATAAAATAGGCGTTGAGATTTTAATTGTTAATGGACTTCTTACTTTTATTGGACTTTGGATAATTTCACAACGTTTATCTAATACAAAAAATATTTCTTCCTGATCCTGTAAAAAAAGGAAAAGGTCACCTCTGTTTGAAGTGACCTAAACCCGATTAAAACCAAACCCCACTATTTTAAGAGTATGCAAAAAGCATACATTATTTCATTACATATTTAAACTCCTGCTTGTCGTTTCCTTTCTCGATGCGAATTGTATAGGTATCGTAACGAACATCAGAAAAGTTGATAATCATTTTGCGTTTCTGAAGTTGCTGAGACGTAACCATCTCGCCATTTGAAGAAAAGATTTCTACCGTAGCACCCGTAAATTTTTTCTTTGCTTTAAAAACGAAAAGGTTTTTATACTTGGAAGAGCCTACTTCAAAAGACTCATTATTTGGCTTCGCATCTTTCGCAAATAAGGAAGTGGATGCAAGTACAATGGCTGAGGCTACGATGAAAGCTTTCATAAATCTCAATTTCCGTCAGTTATCCAAACTGCGTGCCACGTATGGAATCATCGTTATCCCGACCATTTCACCTTTCCCCTTCGTGATCATATCCAGTTTTGGGATGGAGTTTTCTCTGAACGAGCTTAAGGTATTCCAGTTCCTTAGTTGGATTCCACAGTAGATCACCAAAACGTACTATTTTATCATTCAATACTTCCACTCCTTCTTTCTCTAACAATCGCTGCATCATATCGGGTTTTTTAAAATGATGTTTGCCAGTGAGCAATCCCGCGCTATTCACTACCCGATGCGCGGGCACGTCAGCAGAACAACCGTGCATTGCCCATCCCACCATTCTTGCACCGGATTTTGCACCTAAGTAGTGAGCGATGGCACCATAAGTTGTAACACGACCTTTCGGTATTAACTTCGCTACCGCATAAACATCACCAAAGAAAGTGTTATCTACGTGTTTCTTTTTTAGATCAGGCATGCCTTAGAATATTCAACTTCTTAAATTTACACTCGAATTTTTAACAACACCTCAAATCTTTATCGAGTGAAATACCTATTCCTTCTCAGTTTCTTTTCAATTGCAGCACTAACCACGTTTGCGCAAAACAGTCAGGTTCTTATTTTTCCCGATTCGGCAGGATGGAATCATCTAAAAGAAAATCAGGAATTGCAGTTTCAGGTAAAGGTAGCAGATCACTCTCCTGCCTGGTTTTCCTTGGAGGGCGCTAGCGAACTTCGTATTCGTTTTGATTCGGTCGGTAATTTCTATTGGAAACCGGATTTTGATTTGGTTGATCGTGTTTCGAAAACAAAAGACTTTACGGTAATTTTTGAAGCTTCGTTTAAAGAAGGGAAAAGAGAGCGAAAAGCAATCACCTTTACAGTTGAACATGTAAACCGCCCTCCAGTCGTAGAAGACCTTCCTATTTTTTATGTGAAGCAATCCAATTTGAATACCTATCAAATTGCTGGTGAATATGTTTACGATCCTGATGGCGATCCATTGGTCTTCAAAGCCATCCAATCTCAAATGCCAGAAGGAACCAATCTTTCTTCCCTTGGCCAGTTTACATGGAATCCTTCTCGCAGTCAGTTCTATAGCCTGAGGAGTAATGCGGCTGCGGTAGAATTTATTGCGCAAGATCAGCCAGATAAGGCAGAGACAAAAGGTAAGCTGAGAATTGCGCAGACACAACAAGACCTTCCATCGGAAATTCTTATTGTTCCGGGTGATACACTTTTCACAATCAAAGAAGACGAGACTCTTAACCTGAAACTTTATATCTCTGATCCCAATGGAGATGACAATGTTCGCAGTACCGGTTTTATTCCGAGTGATAGCCGCATTCCGCTTACCAGCCTAAAAGAGAATACACCCTTACAATATGAATTTATCTGGTCTCCTGGTTATGATTATGTGGATGATACTCAAACTTCTTTAACCTCAGAAATTGTCTTCTTTGCACTCGACAAATCGAACAACCGCACACAGCGGAAAATAAAAATCAGAATTGCAGACACCGAAAACCTGATAAAAAAAGACAAACACCTTTTTGGAAAATATAAGAGCAATCTTGTTGACGCAATGTTACTCATACAACAACTTGATGCCGAACAGAAGAAATTTAACAACGATTATAAAAGGGCAAAAAAAGGAAAAAAGCAGCGCTCTATCATGAATGCTACGCTTGGTGCAGCAACCGGCTTTACTCCTATAATTGTAAATGACCCCGCCCAGGCAAAAGTTATTGCCGGTGTTGGCGGAACCACAGTGCTTACCTTAGGTACATTAGAAGCAACGGAAGTTCTGGGTCGCTCAAAAGAAGGTATCTTAGAAAAAATTAAGATTGATATTGACCTCCGAAATAAAATACAGGCAACTGGAGATGACTTCGCCAGAAAATATGCTTTAAAATCATCACGCAGAAATGCTGAGTTTGACAAAGACATTGAGAAGTTGAGAGCGACCCTAAACGACCAGCGAATTGTTTTACTAGAGATAGATGCCTACACCAAAAAAACAAGTACGCCTGACGATAAGGAGATAAAAAAAGTTTTTCTTGACTATGGCGATGAGTCTAAATAGAAAGTTGTGATTCTTCTTTTGGTGAAAAGCTAGAAAACTATACATTTGCAGTCCTAAATTTTTAGAATAAGCCGATACAGAGGAATGGTAGAGCGGTTTATTGCACCGGTCTTGAAAACCGGAGACCCTTTACGGGGTCCGGGGGTTCGAATCCCTCTTCCTCTGCATAAAATCAATTAAAGAAGAAACCTCGATTCCTTACAGAGTTGAGGTTTTTTCTTTTTAGATTCCTCACCTTCAATGACATTGAAATTTAGAAAATCACCGGCATCGGAACCTACATTAAACATCTGCCGATCAAATCGTTTACAACTTAGCGTGAACGTTGTCGAGACTAACAAGGGCGATAATCATTTTGTAAAAATCGGACGTCTTTCCGTCTCCTAATTTAAACCATTGCCTTAGGGACAACGAAAAATATCAGAAAGCATAATAGCAGCAGCATCCACACTCAGTATAAACGTGTTATGTTACTTCCCCTGCTATTCAGGAGCATTACCCAAGTTTTTTGAAAATTTTTAGCAAGATGCCATTGCCATTATGCATTCAGGAAGAACTCTCGCTGCCGCATGAGCCAAATGGGGTTCGCTCAACAGAATTATTTTTTACAGTAGTTAGAAGTATAGATCGTTTTTTTTGCATAAGCAAAGAAACAATGGATTGATGTAATCGAGTAGGAAGGGGGAAATTATTTTCTTGCCTGTTATTTGCTCATCTGATCTAGTTCGGTTTTTTATAAAAGGCCACCCAATCAGGTGGCCTTTTATAAAAACCAAATAGGTAACTGTTTAAGGATTTTTAGTGAGTACTAACCTTACTCTTCTGGTCCATGTACAGTAACCGTTACGTCTACCGTACTCATCTGCATCATCGTCCAATCCAATAGATATTATACTTCCGGCTGCTAATCCATCGATGGCTGTGGAGTATGACCCTCTATTTGCAGTGGTGGCTTGAGGTAAACCTATCGGTAAAGCTGTGGTTCCTAAAAATGTTCCGGTAGGAGGCATGGTCCAATAAAGTTCTCTGCCTGGCGTACATTCAATGGATGTATTGGTTAACGGAACAAAAACAGTTCCATTTTCCAAATTAACACGCATTTTAGTTGGCTGTCCCTTATAGGTTACAGTAAGTTCACGTTCCGTAGAAAGACCCCCTGCAGGAATTGACAGTGTAACATCTTGATTAGGAAATAATACTTCATTCATATAAGCAGGGTATGAACTAGTATGCAGGGCAACACTATGGGCAGGAGACCAAATTGACTCCTGCACAAGTGAGTACGATCCTACCCAGGAACTAGCTACTTGAGATCGCACGGTCATGATCACTAAAAATGGAGAGCTGTAAAATTGACCTGTTGTTATATTGGGTGTGCTGTTGGCCGTTGCAACATTTGCAAAGTCTTTATTAACACCTGTTTGCGCATTGGTAACAGAAAATTTACGACCATCTTTCATTACCATTTCATAACGGATATTAATTTGATCACCTGTCGCAAAGTCACCCAACGCTCCAAACGCAGCCAGCCCTTTGAATGGTACGCAATGTGGACACTCATCACCAATCCCATCGCCATTCAGATCTGCCCCATTACCGTCAGGATCGGTAATAATGGTGCGTAAGGCTGCTAAGATATCAGCAGCTTGTAACCTAACAGTGCCACGCTTGTAAACGGAATAAGTCGGTTGCGACACAGGCTCGAAAATACTAGCATTTACCGTAGTTAAAAATACTTCCTGCGTTAAGTCAGTTCCTCTTCGGTGCGACACAAAGAAATCGATACGCTCTAAATCATCACCGTTGTTTTCATCTACTGGCTCAAAAATGGCTTCAAAACCAGAGTTTGCCAAATCATTCAAATCAAACACACTAGAGGTTTGCTTGTAAATTCTCAAGTATGCACCGGTAGTCCTATCATTGTAAGGCAAGGGTAGCAAACTATCATCAGCACACGACATGCTTAGCCCGACTAAACTCAAGGTTAACAGAATTGTATATATTGTCTTTTTCATATTCTATCAGCGTTAGGTCTAAAAATCGAAATTCGTTACGGCATTATCATCCCAGAACACCTTTCCTTCCAAGTTGGTTTTCTGCTCTACTGTATTGTTCAGTGTGGCAAAGGTGTTCGGATAGAAGAGTGACCTTGGGAAGGCTCCCGGACCTGGCTGTAACGTAGGTTGCATACCCGTTGGCATGCCTCCTGTTCTGCGGTAAAGATTATATGACTCTACTCCATTTCCAAAAGAAGCTATCCAATACTCACGTGCTATGAAGTTCATGGTTTGGTCATTGCCAGAAGCAAGGTCGTATTCCACTAAAGCAGAAGCTATATACGCATCTCTGTCTAATGAGTAGTTCGCGCTTGGGTAGTATGTGTTTATACCCGTACTAGCATTCGAACCATTCACAGCTTCTGTTGCTGCTGGTGCTCCCACACCTAGGGTGCCGTTCACAACGAAACTGCGTACATCGTCAAATGAAAAAAGCATTCCATCCTCGAAGTGTTTTCTTGGTAAACCCGTAGTTCCCAAATAAAGGCTTGCCTCCGCTAACATAAACTGAACGAAAGAACGCATCATCATAGGTTGAATACCAGCACCACCCATGCCCGCACGCGAAGTCGCATTAACCCCTTGTTGTGAGCTTCCGTCAAATCGTCCGCCAGCAGGATAAGCACCCCAGGCTGTTCTGAGCAGTCCATCCGGAGGTATCCCTTGATTATCTACGTGATCACGTCCCCAATATCCTCTGTCAGTTGGGAAGCAAAATGTACGAGACAACGTACCAGTTGCACTATTCCACGCTACCTCGGTTACATCAGTATCAATACCTGGTGGTAAGCCAGCAACCCCCGCCACAACCTCAGTTCCAACTCGTGCAGGATAATGTGCCGGAATACTTGTTGCTGTCACGCAACGTATATTATTTGGATCGGTATTATTTACACCTGTTTGTCTGTAAAAGTAAAAACGCATACGCGGATCACCCGGCTGCGGTGCAGCGTTAGCTGCCGTAAGGTTTGTAGCATCGTATCCGTGAAACATTTGCCACATTAAGAAGTTAGACATATAGTCACCACCACCACCAGGGTAGTTGTTCAAATAACGAGGATGACGAGAATCCGGATCAGTTCGGTTAGCGCTATAGCGAAACGCAAAACTTTCCGCTTGTGCAAGAATTAAACCGTCAGGATCAGCAATTGCTTTGTTAATCGTATCAGTAGCAGCCAGGGCATTCGTTAAGCGTAAATTTAGTGCAAGTTTAATTTTAAGTGTGTTAATTAACTTAATCCAACGGCTGTAGTTATTCTCATAATAGGAATCCTGCGGGGTTTCTGCCAATGGGTTTAAATAACCCGCAGGTGTACCGGTAGTAAGGGGCGTTTTTAAATCCAGCTCAGCGCGATTTAGTAAATTAAAAGCAGCTGCGTAGATATCGTCACCTGAATCTACCTTTGGATTGAGATTGTCTAAACCCTGTAGGGCTTCAGAGTATGGAACATCACCAAAATAATCTACCAAAATAGACAATGTATAGGCGGAAAGAATTCTGGCTATACCTGCATGGCGCGCCCAACCGTTTGCATCTGAAAAATCAATAACAACCTTTGCGTCTTGTAAAATACCTGCATACGCAGTAGACCACGTTCCGTCAAAAGCCTGAGGTGTAAATACGTTATTATATTGAACACCCCCGGAGTTCATCTGACGTGTTAACTGCATGCCAAACGTACTTGTAGCATTAAAAAAATTTGCCGTGCTGCGTTGCATAGAACTTAGCAGTAGTGTTGAACGGGCGCCATCTACCTGAACGTTGTTAGGATCTTCTAAAAGATCCAGTGTACAAGAATTTCCTACTAAAAGGAAAATCGTTAGTACTATCGATTTTAAATATTTCATAAGTATTTACGTAATTAAAATGTAAGTTTTAAAACCACACCATATCTGCGCACACTGGGACCAGTTAAATAATCGAAACCTACTCCATTATCTACTCCCTGGCTGGCGACCTCAGTATCATAATTAATTCCTTCTGGCACATTGACTGCTTTAAACCAAAGATTGTTGCCATTAAGCGTTAGTGACGCATTCTTAATTGGCGTTTTAGACAAAATTGATTTAGGAAAACTGTAACCCAATGAAACTTCGCGCATACGAATTGTTGTACCATCGAAAATACCTACTTCATCTGCAAAAAACTGAGTATTGAAACCGTAGTCGGAAGCGGTTATTTGGATATCATTAGGCACATAAATAGTGTTCCCATTTCCATCTTTTTGACCACCATCTCTAACGCCAGGCAGAATAAAAGTATCATCATGATCGAATGTTACAGCGTCTGTTGAAACACCTCTGCCAATAAGAGCAGAGGCTGTAGAGTTGTACATGGCTCCGCCATGTCTGTAATCAAACTGTATTGAAAATGAAATACCTTTAAACGAAAGGCTATTGATTACGGTAGTGGTGAAGTCGGGATTAGGATTACCTAATATTTGCAAGTTAGGATCAGCCAAATACTGACCTGCTCCACTTACAATTCTATTGCCTTCGGGATCTCGTAAAGCACCCGAACCTTTAATTACATAAGTAGGCTGACCCGCAATTGCAAAATTACCTCTTGTTGTAAACCCTGCTAATACAATCTCATCTATTGCCGTACCTAAGTCTTCCACTTTTGGATTTACTTTCGTGAAGTTCCAGATTATATCCCATTGTAATCCATTCGATAGCTTAACGGGGGTTGCATTAAATCCAAGCTCTATACCCTTATTGCTTATTTTTCCAACGTTTACGGGTGTAAATGTATAGCCAGAAGCAGGATCAATAGGGGCTGTCGTTATTAAATCAACCGTTCCGCGATTGTAGAAAGTAAGGTCTATACCTAACCTGTTATTAAAAAATTTTGCTTCAATACCCGCTTCGACTTCCTGTAACAACTGAGGATCTAAAAGAGGATTTCCTAAAGTATTTCCATACGTCTGTTCCGCCACAGGGTTGGACGCTCCCACCGGAAAATACCCTCGAAGATTCTGTGCAACAATGGTACGTGTAGTGTAGGGATCGGCAAAGCCGGCTGACGTTCCATAGCTTAGACGTGCTTTCACGTAATTAACATTCTTTGATTTAATTCCAGAAAAAGCTTCGGTTGCATCAAAAGCTAATGAGGCACTTGGATAAAACTTAGCGTTATGCCCCTTTTCATGAGCGGAGTTCCAATCGTTACGACCCGCGACATTTAAGAAAAGATAATCCTTATAATCAAATGTAAAGTTAGTATATACGCCATAGCGTTGTTGTTCTGTACGTCTTTGAATAAATGCATTACCAAACGCTAAGTCACGTGAAGAAGCCGTGGAGAAATTAGAATGTCTCATGTCGCCAAATACAGATTGACTTTCTGAGTACAAACCATCTCGGGTAAACTCATCGTTTCGAGCATTAGCACCTACTATAGCACTCATGTTAACTGTCGAAGATAGCTCTTTGCTATAGTTTAAAATCAAGTCATGATTCCAAATTGCATTAGTAATCGTGGTGGTCTGGTAAATTCCTCTATCAATAACGTTATAGGTAGGGCCTATGCCCTTATTTATCTCGCGGGATAGCTTTTGTGTGTAGGTGTCTAATCCGATGCGATACGAAAGACTGAGGTTATCCGTAAAATCATAGGCAAGCGTGGTGGAGCTAAAATAGCGTTGGGTTACGTCAGTCTCCTTACCGTATTTGGCTATCCACCGAGCATTTGGAATATCATTATTTCCTCTATAAAAAATGCTTTGATGCGTGGGTGTTTCATACTCCCAATTAAGGATATCCACATTGCGGGGAGTGTATAAAAAGTTAGCGTAAATGGACGGCACACCATTAAAAGAAGCTCCTCCGCCCGTTGCTCCGTTCAATGGAGGGGTTGTATTATCGGTGTTCGAGAAAAGAAGAGATGACCTTACGGTAAATTTATCCGTTACAGCTGCTTTGAAACCAGTCGTAATATTTAAACGCGTTAAATCATTGCCGGGTGTATATCCCTGCTCTGAAGTGTAAGCAGTAGAAACATTGTAGCTAAGCTTGTCGCTCCCCCCAGAAATATTGATAGAAGTGTTAGACGTAAAACCTTTTCGGAAGAACCCCAACACATTTGGTGCAGCCTCATATGGAATTCTATTAAACCAATATTCTGGGTAGGCATTCAATAATTCAGGAATACCACTAAACTGATACGGGTGCCCTACTGAGTCAATCTCGTTAAAATTCGCGCCCCAGTTACTAAAGAACGGTCCGTATAATTGCTGAAATCCGTTACCATATTCATTTTGGAATTTAGGTGCCGAGGCAATTTCAGCAATAGATGTTGTCTGAGTAAAATCAATGGACGCTTTACCATATTTGGTGCTTCCTGCTTTAGTGGTGACTAAAATAACTCCGTTTCTTCCCTGATCACCATACAATACGGTTGCCGCTAAACCCTTTAAGACGGTTATATTCTGAATCGTGTTTGGATCCAAATCTAAAAATCGACTAGACGCACCCGCTGCCCCACCGGTTGCGAAACCTGAGTTTTGGTTCGTGCCTGAATTAAATGGAACACCGTCAACAACCCAAAGCGGCTGCGTGCTACCTGTTAAGGTTGAATAGCCCCGAATGTTAATACTCGATCCTGTTCCAGCAATACCGCCCGTAGGGTTAATAACAACCCCAGGAATCTTACCTTGAAGGGTGCGTGCAACATCGTTTACAGGCCGGGCAGCTATTTGATCGCTGTTAACTGAACTTACGGCATATCCCAAAGCCTTTTTATCTCTGGCAATACCTTGGGCTGTC
>JBBRFY010000081.1:0-17260 GCA_038241205.1 Cytophagales bacterium | reverse complement strand
AATGCCAATCCGGAAATTTTTGCATCGGGTTGAATGCGCTTAATGATTTCAGCCGTACGAATATTTAACAACGCTGTCTTTTCGGGTGTGTTCTCTACGTTGTCACTGAAGTTGGGTTCGTTCCATACTTCCCAATCTTTTACTTTGTCTTTGTATCGGGTAACTAATGCTTCTACCCATTTATCCCAAGCCTTTAATGCCTCTTCCGAATGCGGCATACCCGCACCGAGATTTGCACCACCCCCACCGGAATAATTATGATTACCATAAGAGGCTTGCAGCCAAGGCTTCAATCCTCGCTTGGTCGCATCATTAATGATATGATCAAGCCAAGCCCAATCATACTTACCTTTTACCTTTTCTGTTTTATCCCACCCTGCTTGCAGACGAATGAGTTTAATGCCAAGTGGATTCAAATACTCTTTGTACGAATCATAATCAGCAAAATCCCGATCTAACGTTTCGCACCCAATCATCCAATTAGAAGATTCAATCTCTGAAGCTAGGCGTGGCGTAATGGTGCCGATGTAGGGCAATGAAATTTTAAAATCAGTTTTAACACGATCGGATGAGATATCAATCTTTTGAGCGGAAGTATTGTATGACGACAAAACAAACAGGAAATAAATCAAATAAAAAGGAATAGAATATTTCATTTTGTTGCTTACACTCTTCACCATGATTTATATTTATTTGACTTGTTAATTGCTGGAGATCTATTTTATGACCAGCAAAATTATTCTTAAAAAGAAGCTACATTATCACTTATTAAAATTTACTGTACTACGATCTGCTATCAAAACCGGTGCATCATATAGTGGAATATTATTGAAGGTAATACTTGACCCAACCCTACTGATTTGATCGGAGGGAATTTCGTATACGCTTCCCGTCATCAAATCTACCCACACGGGCTTTTTGAAATTACAATTTTCAAGCGTGATCGTTACAGGCGTGGTCTTAAATGAATTGGTAGCATCTTCGCCATCGACCCAGAGTACGGCCAAATCATTCTTCGTTAACTTATGTTGATAACCATATACAGACAACGATTCCTTGTTTGAGGTGGAGTGCTTAAAGTCAGACTTCAAAACAAGATTGTTATCAAAGATAGACGCGATGTTTTGAACAGCATAATAAACAACCTTTGGTCGGATGGCGGCCATCGTAACATCAGATTGAATCAATCCCTTTGTATTGAGTACAGGTTTATAATAAATATCAATGATGGTAAACACAGATGTCTCAATGTCATTTCCCAAGTCGCCCAGCAACCTTCGCATATCATACTTGGCTTGGGTATACTCCGTCCAGTAAATATTACTCAATGCAAAACTGGGTATGAAGGTGGATGGCGCACCATTCTCACCCTGGCGTAACAATAATGTCTTAGAATATTTTTCAAGTACTTTCCTTAATCCAAATACGCGCTCGTTACTGTATGCATCTTCAGGACGCATGGTGTAACTATGATAGGATATCCAATGAAACAAATCGAGCTTTCCCTTATCGGCAATTACTTTCAAAAATCTATCTAGGTATTCTGTATCACTATTTGATGCAAAGGCCAATCCTGCAATCTTCGCTTCCGGTTGAATCCTTTTTATAATGTCTGCAGTACGGATATTTAACTCTGCAATTGTTTCCGGAGTAATTGTTTGCATAGGATGATCGGGTTCATTCCAAATCTCCCATTCTTTTACACGGTCTTTATAGCGAATAACCAATGCCTCAACCCAACGATCCCATGCTTGATAGGCAACCTCGGATGTCATCAATGAATTCAGTAAACCCGTTCCGCCTCCTCCTTCATAAGCAGGATTTCCATACGAAGGTTGAAGCCAAGGTTCCATTCCATTTGCCACTGCATAATCAATAATTTCATCGAGCCATTTCCAATCGTAAACGCCAGGAACTTTTTCGCATTTCGCCCAGCCCGCTTGCAATCTGATTTTCTTTACACCCAATGGCGATAGGTATGCTTTGTAGTTATCCCAGACCGCAAGATCTCGGTCTAACGTTTCGCAGCCTACCGTAATTCTGGAAGATTCAATTTCTTTTGTGCTTCGACTTTTTAATGTACCAATTCTCTTCATCTCTACTCTCAGAGGCGTCTTCACACGATCGGCACTGGTATCGATAAATTGAGCCGTTAAAGTATGACTTATAAGAAGGCATGAAATGATCAAAACAAATGATGTGTGTAATTTCATTTTTTATGAGAATAGAAAGTTTAATTTTTTTTAATTGAAAGCCTCAGCGTATCTCTTCCCCAGCTCACGTGCAGAGTAAGCATCAAAATGCAAATAGTCGCCCCCGTGCGTTAATCCTGCTGCACTTACAACATTAATCGTTTTGTATTGATGAGCAACCTCACTAATCGCTTCATTGATTCGCTTGGCATATTCATTTTTTATCAATAAAAAATCGCCCATCATTCCCATGGCCAGTGGTAGTTGATGTGCTTTCAAATCGATGTGCAAGGTGTTGATGAATTGCATGAGTTTTTTTTCATAACCGTCTACTTTATCTGCTTTGCAATCACTTTCACCTTGATGCCATAGTATTCCTTTCAATGAACCAAAGCTCTTCGCATAGGTTGCCCGTTTAATGGCATCATCATATGGATAACTATTGGTGTTTGCATGAAACGCTCCTTTCTTCCAAACGTCAATTGAAGAACCACCCACGGCTGCAGGAATTAAAGCGATAATGACATCAGGATTTTTTTCGGCCATGGCTTTTCCAAAACTCAACCCGGGACCAACACCTACAACATCAGGCTTATCAAACTGAACAGGTTTTTTTGCAGGAACCCATTGATTATTTTTATTCAACATCCATACGCGCGGATGTGTAATAGTGTCTTCGCTTTCTACCTTACCTCGCCCAGCCATATTGGATTGGCCGATCAATAAATAGATATGTATCTTTTGTTTTGAATACTCTGGTAACTGAGCGTGTAAGGCGCCAGATAAATTAAGAAAAAAGAATACGAGTAAATATCGGTTCACAGGAATAGGATTAAACTTTTACATTCTATTCCAGTGGAATAGACAAAGATTCACAAATACCCTTGATGTGACCGATAGCAAAAATCTTTCCCGTGATCTCGTACCCTACCGACATACCACTGGCAAACGTTCCTTGCGTTTCGCCATACATGGCGGGCACGTGATCAGGACGCAACGGTCCGTCAAAACCAAAATTGTGATAATGACCAATCATGTCGGCCATGCTGGTTGAGCCGTTGTCCGGAAACGTTTCTCTGAACTTGTATTTGTTCCCTTCAATATCACGCAAGTGAACAAAGAATACTTTTTTCTGCTTCAACCATCGCTCGGAAGTCTTCTTCAAATCTTCTCCCATCGTTTTAAATGTAGCCTGACAAAACGTAATCCCATTGTTGGGACTTGGAAAGGCATTCATCATGCGATCAAAACTTTCGGCTGTAGTAAAAATTCGACCCACTCCTTTTATCGGACTCAATGGTGGATCGTCAGGATGCAACGCCATTTGTACTCCGGCTTCTTCTGCGACAGGAAGCACCGCTTTCATAAAGTAGGAGAAATTATCCCAAAGTTTTTCTTCTGATATTCTTAGCTCTTCGGATACCAATTCATGTTCGATAGCACTTGCATCGAACTCACTGCTCATGGCACCTCCACGTTCCAGTATATCGGTGCGGGTACGCATCCACCCGATTACGGCCATGAAATTGTAACACAACAAAGGTATTCCCAATTTGCCCATGTTGCGTAGCATGTGTTGATACTGTTCGATTACCTCATCACGATTAGGTAATCCTAATTTAATGGGCGCCATATCAAACTGATCGCCTTCCAAGCCATGAAGTGTAAAGCCCGCTTGTTTAAATTCTTCCTGAAACGATTTTAATGAATTGAAATCATAAGGCCCGGGCCTTCCCGTTAGTTCAGGCATTGCCTTCGTGATCGCATGGTTCACACCAATTTGCTTCGCCAACGTCCATTTGCGTTCATCATACTTAGCAGGTAGCAGCATTGTTAACTTCATAGCACTATCGTTTAAATGAACACCTTAAAAATATCCACCCTTTTCAGTGATATCGCGTACACTTTGGCCTTCGTGCACCCATCCAAAAATAACTTTTTCGTTTGCTTTAATTTCTTCTGAGCGAACCAGTACTTCAAAGGCAATATCCCGCGGCACTACCAATACACCGTCAACATCGCCCAACACAACATCACCAGGCTTGATAAACACATCACCAACTTGTACCGGTATTTGATAATGCGTAATCAAACATCTTCCTAAACTTCCGTTTGATGTTCGGTATTTATAGAACACAGGAAAGTCAGCTTCTAAAATTTGAAACGTATCGCGAATACCGCCATCGATACACGCGCCTTTTACTTTTTTTCCTTTTGCTGTAGCAGTCATTACACCTCCCCAGAAGGTTGCTTTGGAATCACTACTACTATCCCACATAACAAAATCATCTTCACCAATTACTTCCAACATGGTGGTGCGCACATCCATCTCGCCACGAATGAGCGTATTGGGAGCACTCTTTACTGTAAATGCAAAACCCGCTACGGAACGATATTCGCGCAAGGGAACAATATGTGAAGGCAAGGCTTGATTTAGCAATGCAAACTCACGTAGCACATCATTTACGGCTCCGGTATACAGCTGCTCGAAGCGGTGCAATAATTCTTTATCGGGAATCGGAAAAGTTTTAACGGAGACTTGCTCACGTTCTTCAATCAACTTTTCGAGGTTCATCATGCCTACTTCTTTTTTGTACTGATCGACACTCATAACATATTTTTTTAAAGTCTATTAATTTTTATTTCTACTTAAACACCTGAACTACCAATGAACCCACCATCGATTGGAATAACGGTTCCGGTAACAAACCCAGCTGCTTCGTCATCGATTAACCAGTTCATACAACCAATCAACTCCGGTGCTTCACCAAATCTTTTCATCGGTGTATGATGAATGATATTATTTCCACGATCGCTGTATCCATCTTCGGTAAGCAATAGTTTTCTGCTCCTATCATTCAGAAAAAATCCGGGCGCTATTGCATTCACACGGATGTGTGCAGGAGCAAGATAGGTAGCAAGCCATTGCGTAAAATTTGCAATACCTGCCTTGGCCATTCCATACGCACCAACACGCGAGAGTGGTCGGTAACTGTTCATGGAAGCGATATTGATAATACACCCTTCTTTAGAGCGCGCCATTTCTTTCCCAAAGACAAAGCTTGGAATAACGGTTCCCATGGTGTTCACTTCTATTACACTTTTAAACTTGTCCATGCTTATATTAAAAAAACCACGCATGCCCTCCTCACTGTCTTCTAATTCACGATCATCAAATTCATTAATGGTGGTAACGGCATCGGGTTGATTTCCACCTGCACCATTGATGAGTACCGATACACGACCTAACTTTTGATTGATGATAACCTGCGCTTCCTCCACCTTCTTTTGATCCGACACATCGGCACTCACGGCAAGTGCAATACCTCCTGCCGCTGTAATTTGTTGCTCTACTTTTTTTAATTTTTCAATATCTCTACCTACCAGTGCTACTTTCATACCTTGTGATGCAAGTGCGCGAGCCATCTCCGAACAAAGTGTTCCCCCTGCTCCTGTTACTGCTGCTACTTGTCCTTTTCTTTTTTCGTTCATATTGTAAACCAGTTTTTAATGTTATTGTAACACACGTCTTTTACTATCTTATCTAATAACAGCGCATCATCAGGTAAGTCACCGGATGCTACCCACTCCCCTAACAGATTGCAGAAAATTCTTCTAAAATATTCATGGCGCGATAATGAGAGAATACTTCTGGAGTCGGTAGTCATGCCGATGAATCTTGGCAGCAGTCCATAACTAGCCAAAGAAGTGAGTTGCTTTCGCATACCTTCAAGATGATCGTTGTACCACCATGCAGGACCAAATTGAATTTTACCTGGAATACCATCCTGCGCAAACGAACCTGTTAGCGAAGCGAAGGCCTCGTTATCCGCTGGGTTTAATGTATACAATACAGTGCGTGGAAGATTGTTTTCTTTTTCCAAGGCATCGAGAAAAGAACAAAGACTAGCAATGTCACAGGCTTTGCCAACAGCAGCATAGCCACCAGCAGGCCCAACAAGTGAACGCAATCTTGAACTGGTATATCGCTGTGCACCAACATGTAATTGCATAGCCCAATTTCGCTTGCCGTATTCTGTACCTAAAAAAACAAGAAGGTGTGATCGGATTTGAATCACTTCCTCTGCGGTTAAAATTTCCGAACGAAGAACTTTTTCAAAAATAGTTTCAGCTTGCTTATCAGTTGGCAATGAAAAACTAAATCCTGAATCGATAGCATGATCCGCTAACCGGCATCCCTGACTTTCAAAATAACCCATGCGAATAAGCAAGGCGGTTTTTAAATCATTCAAATGTTGAATAGCAACACCGGTTGAGGATGTAATTTTTTTATAGTATTCACAGGAAGTATGATCGAATACCAACACCAAGTCGCAGCGAAGTGAAGGAGATACCTTGAACTTTCGAGATTGAATCTTGGGTTTAGCGTGATTCGTAAGATCATCCAATAATTCATCGGAAGTACAAATAATCTCTGCGTTGCATTTTTCGATTAAATCGGCAGCACCAAAGTCGGGTTGTTGCAATACTTTGTTACAGTGTTGCCAGATCTCTTCTGCGTTTTGTTCATTGAGAATATCATTTACGTCAAATACTCTTTGTAATTCTAAAGCAGACCAGTGGAACAACGGATTGCCCACTGTGTACGAAACCGTTTTCGCCCACTGCATAAATTTTTCTTTGGGATCAGCATTGCCTGTTATGAGATGTTCAGGAATGCCGTTGATGCGCATCGCCCTGTGTTTATAAGGATCGCCAGTTACCCATAATTCAGAGATGTTATCGAATTTTCTATTCTCGGCCAAATGATGCGGATTGATGTGATTGTGATAATCAATAATCGGCAACGGCTTTGCCACAGAATGAAAGAGTCTTTCGGCAGTTTCGTTGTGCAGCATAAAATTAGTCGAGAGAAATTCGTTTTGGATTTTAGTACCTACCATACTTACGTGTGTTTAGTTTTTGATACATACCACATTGCTGATCCACATCCAATACAAATCAATCCTGCTGAAACAGCTAACAGTCCGCTCGATTCATTGATGGAAGGAACACCCATACCTATGAATAATGCTGCAGTGATAAAAAACGACATGACATAAAGTTGATTCAAGGCTTTTTGAAAACGTATATCAATGGCCGGCACTTTTTGCACAGGAGTTGCTAATCGCGTGAAGAGGTCTGTAACTTTTAATACATAGGCTCCTTCTTTTTTAGGCCATAAACTGGAACCATAGAAAATAACTAAACATACAATCGTGGCTATCAGGGTGGATAATTCCCACGAGATATAATCAGGAAAACTATTCAGCAGGATACCGACCATCGAACCGATAATTACAGTAAGCATGGCACCCAGCGGTGTTGCTTTCTTATTGACAATACCGAGTACGAGCGGTATGCCTACTGGAATTGCAAAAATACCCGTGAATAATTTGTTCGCTTCAAATGCGCCTCCGAAATCTTTGATAAATAATCCGCCCGCTAACACTAATAGTCCAACGAGTATAGTAGATAGCTGCGCTACTTTCAATACCTGCGTATCCGTGGCCTTCTTATTGATAAGACGTTGATAAATATCTTTTGAAAAAACAGAAGCGACTACATTGTATTCAGAATTTAAGGATGACATGGTGGCCGCAAACATGGAGGCCAACATCACACCCATTAATCCGGGAGGCAACAATAAATTCGATATGGCTACATACGCCATTTCTTTATCTGCCAACTCCGGCATGATCATTTTGGTAACGATTGGCGGAAACATAAAGATGATCGGGAAGATTAGAAACAATGCTGCCGACAAGTACCCTACCTTCTCAGCAGCCTTTTCATCTTTTACGATATAGAAGCGTTGAATAAAAATCCAGTTCTCGTTGTACTTAATAATGATCATTAAATAGTAAACCGAGAGCCACAGCAAATTTCCCTTGGGTCCGTTAAACCATCCCAAATGATCCGGTAGTTTTTCATACACCGCCCCTATGCCACCCACGTGATCCAATGAAAGCCAGAAAAGAATAATTGAAATCAAAATTAATATCAGAAACTGCACCGTGCCCATCATGGACACCGCCCATATTCCGCCATAAAAAGTGAAGAGTATGGTAACCACTGTAGCAATTATTAAACACATCGGTAATGACAATGGGGTAACAGCCGACAGAAAAATACCGATAGCATATAGCCGAACCATGTTATCGAGGATACGCATTAAAATACCTACCCAGCCAATGGTTTGGCGGAACGATGCATTAAATCGTGTTTCCAAATATTCAACAGGTGTGGATACACCCGCTCTCCGCCAACGTTTGGCGAAAACCATTGCTGCAATAATGCATGCAGGTACGGTACTACAAAAAACAGTTACAGAAACAAGGCCATGTTCGTAAGCTATACCCGCATAGGCCACAAACACAAACGTGCTGAACATCGCCATAAAATTACTGACTCCGGCTACGATCCAAGGAATGGTATTTGATCCCTTTAGATAAGCATCGGTATCCTTAACAAAATACTTAAAGAAAAAACCGATGCCTGCCATGATCAACAGGTAAATCACCACCGCCACATAATCGAACGTCACTAATTGCATCCCATGTCTGAGTTAATTTCTGTTAATATGTTAACCATGCCTTGTCGCAAATCACCATCGGACTATCCGTTGCTGGTATGGAATCAAAGCGATAACCGTTCTTTACTTTTGTGATATTCTTCTTCGGAATTTCCGATACTTCTCCGGTAAGTAAATTGACGAGCACAACATTCTTCGCGTCAATCCCTTCTGCCGTGAAGGAGATCAACTTTGATGAATATACATCTTGTGGTTTTTCATTTGCAAACCAAAATGCCATGGCGGGAGACTTCAAACTAGTGCGGTTAAAAGCGTGCATCCAAAGACCATCTTGAGAATGATTCAGTTTAATGTCTGCCTTCTTTACTTCATCCCTAAAGAGTGTGGCAGTATGTTGATAAGCGGAATAGGCAAGCTTTGGTCGCTCAATCGTTTTATCCGGCCGGGCCATTAGTAAACCTTTTGAGTTAAGGCCTGCCATGTGATCGCCAGCATCATAATACATATCTGAAATTTGAAAGATATTCGTTACCTCTATTCCATACGCCATATCGCCAAGCATTCTTCTTACGTCCCATTTGGCTTGTGTGGTCTCCGACCAATTCTCATTGGTTAGCGCACCAACCGATTTACCTTTCTCTGTGGACGGGGCTCCATTTTCTCCTTGCCATAAAGTAATGGATTGATCATATCGCCTTATTATATCTTGAAGTTTCTCTATGTGTTTATAACTATCTTCTGGTCGGGCAGAATAACCGTGGTAAGAAATTACATTAGCATAGGAAAGTTTAGCATGATCTTTCAAAAACATCAGCAATGAATCCACATAATAAATGCGGCTTAGTGATGCCAACCCTAAGGCGATGATGCGAGCGGTAGGTTGTTCTTTTTTGACAAGCGAAACTGTTCGTTCAAAAAAAGGATTAAAATCTTTCGCAAAGAATTTTTTACTCAGATCAGGTTCGTTCCAGATTTCCCATTCTGTCACTCTGTTTTTAAAATGACTAACGATTGCTACGACCCATTTATCCCAAGCTTCCAAAGCTTCAGATGATGTGGGGATTCCTCCAGCCAAAGCAGCCTGTCCACCACCTTCGTAAATTGGATTTCCATACGATAGTTGCAACCACGGTTGAACACCACGCTTGATAGCATCATCGATGATCGAATCAAGCCAGGCAAAATCGTATTTCCCTTTTTCTTTTTCACAGCGTGCCCATCCACCTTGCAAGCGGATGCGCTTTGCGCCAAGGTGATTCAAATAACTTTTGTAAGAATTGTAGTCTGCATAGTCGCGATCAAGGGTTTCCCCACCAATAGACCAACGAGATGATTTGATTTCTTTGGCAGAAAGTGTTTTAATTTTTCCGACCACCTTAAAACGGCTGACATCTTGCGCAGCAATGTCGATTGTAAAACACGTAAACAGGACTGCGACATACACGATAAACTTTTTCATTCTTCCCACGTTAGTTTCATCCGTAATCCTGTTCTTAAGGGTATCAAGTTGATTGTTAATCAAGGCGACAGATTATTTGAAAACAATCTGCGCCTGATTTTACTAACCCAAATTCCGAATACCTATTCAATTTACTTTAATATCCTTCATTTTGATCGTCCTCCAATAGCGAGTTCAAATCAGTTTCACGTTGAGGAACTGGAAACAACTTGTGAAAATCTTCTACAGGATATCCCTTAGCGGTCATCACTTCAACATGCCGATTGGTACGCACTAAATCAAACCAGCGATGTCCTTCGAAAGCCAACTCCACCCTACGCTCTTGCTCAACAGCAAGTCTGAAATCTGCCTGACTTAATCCAAGTTTAGATGCAAGTCCTGCACGTGTGCGAACTTGATTCAAGAAGGGCTCAGCCTCTGTTGTAAATCCTTGTTCATTTAAAGCTTCCGCATGCATGAGCAAAACATCAGCATAACGAAGAATAGGAAGATCTACATCCGAATCATTTGCCTGAGGTCCGAGCTGTTTATACTTCACCATGTAGCGCTCATTGATCGTGCTTCCATTAGTAGCTACATACGATGACGCCATTGAAGCATCCTTTCGTAAGTCACCTACTTCGTATGCATTTTCCATATCTGCTGTTGGTCGCATAAATCCATCGCCCGAAGTAGTTGTTCCGAATAATGTACCCGGTGCTCCAAAAGGAATTCCACTAGACCACATTCCACTACCCTGACTTACCAGACCTGTCAAATATTGAACAGCTAGGATCACGTCCTTATTATTAGTATACGAAGTGGTGTGTTTGAATACATCAGCATAGGTATTGCTGGTAACATTAAAGAGACCTGAGGCAATAACTTCCGACAGTTTCTGTGACGCCAGATTATGTTGATTACGCGTCAGGTAAACTTTACCGAGCAATGCCTTTGCTGCCCATTTTGAAGCGCGGCCTGCTTCACCCGCAGGAATTGCCGCAGGAAGATTGTTTTCTGCTACTGTAAGGTCGCTTATGATTAAATCATATGCTTCGGAAATTTCTGATCGTGGAGTATTATTCGCACCAAAGGGATCACTAAAGGTTTGTTGAATGAGTTGAACTTTTCCAAATGTGCGAACAAGGTTAAAATAAAAAAATGCGCGTAAAAATTTCGCCTCGCCTTCATACCGCAGCTTTAGGGCATCAGTAATTTCAGCCGTTGGCAAATTCTCAATAATAGCATTGGCACGACCTATACCATTATAGTTACCTGTCCATGCCGCAGAAAGTATGGGATTCGATAAGGAAACATTGAAATCCATTATCTCGTATCGTGGCAACGTAGCGGGGTTTTTTGTCTGACCATAATCCCAATTATCTGAAGCACCCTCACCAATCCAAAACTGAGATCCTGTGGCGGTGCCGTTTGAGTAAAGTCCGGAATTTTTAAAAATAGAATAGGTACCTATTACAGCATTTTGAAAATCGCCTGGAGTTTTATAAAAATTTTCTGCGCTTCTGGCCGTAACCGGAACTTGGTTCAGAAAATCTTCGCATCCACTCATAACCATGAGTGCGAATGCCATGAAGAGATATATTTTTCCTTTCATAAAAGTATTGATTAGAAGTAAGTATTTACAATGTAATGTTTAAGCCGATGGTGGAAGTACGGTTCATCGGATAGGTACCCCAGTCTACACCGAGTGCTTGTTGATTACCCCCAGCGTTACCAACTTCAGGATCATACCCAAAATACGTTGTGAAGGTGTGCAGATTATTTACTGCGATAAAGATGCGAGCCTGCTGAATCTTGAATTTGCTCAATATGGTAGATGGAATAGAATACCCAAGCGAAACATTTCGGATTCTCCAATATGAAGCATCAAAAATATAGGCTGAACTAAAGGTGGTATTTGCGTTTTTTCCACCGCGAATCGTTCTTCCAAAAAGGCCACCAACATCATTTGTACCCGGGTCTTCGGCCGAGCGCCATCTGGCATCATCTACAAATTTTGCATTATTATGAACGCCTGAGTTATTAATGGCAAAGACTGCACTATACAAATCCATACCTACCATACCATTGGTAACAATGTCGAGTGTAAACCCTTTGTATGAAAAGGAATTGTTGAATCCGAAATAAAAATCGGGATGTGGACTTCCAATTACTTCACGATCATTATCATTGATCACACCATTGTTGTCAATATCCTTCCATTTAATATCACCCGCGCGGGCTAAAGGTTGTGCACCATACTCAGCCGCTTCTGCATCGCTTTGAAAAATTCCAACCGCACGTCTTCCATAAAACACACCGATAGGTGACCCCACTTGTGTTACGTTCGTGTTTCCACGACCTCCGGTGTTTCCAAATATACGTTCAGCATCGGTGCTCATTTCAAGCACTTCATTCTTATTGAAGGTTATGTTAATGTTGGTAGACCATTGAAAATCCCCTACCAGGTTGCGTGTATTTACGCCCAACTCAATTCCCTTATTTTGTACTTCACCAAGATTTACAAGCGCATTTGTAAACCCGGTTGCTGAAGGTGTCTGCACATTGAACAGCATATCTCTATTACGCTTGTCATAAATGTCGCCTGTAAAGTTTACTCGTCCGTTGGCTACTGAAAAATCCAGACCAATGTTCAATTGAGTCTGACGCTCCCAGGTAAGGTCATCGTTGGCAAACGTTACAGGTGCTAATCCAGGTGTAACCGAATTACCGATAACATAATTGCTTGAACCTAAAAAGCTAACGGAGCGATAGTTTCCAATAGCGTTATTACCCGTAGTACCATAACTCACTCTAAGTTTCAAGTTTTCAATAAACGTTACATTACTCATAAAGTCTTCCTGCGACAATCTCCATCCCAATGAGGCCGAAGGGAAAGTACCCCATCGATTATTTTTTCCAAACCGTGATGATCCATCACTGCGGACTGTGGCCGTAAGCAAATATTTATCTTTGAATGAATAATTCACCCTTCCCAAAACAGACATTAATGTATTTACATCTGTATTTTGGTATCCTGCGTTTACAATTCCACCGTTTATATTTTCGACTAAGTCATCCGCGAAGTTATTAGCCGAAATGTTAATCCTTTGGCTGTTTTCCTTTTGTGCTGTAAAGCCACCTACAAAATCAAGGCGATGATCACTACCGAATTGTTTCTTATACGAAAGTGTAGTTTCACTTAGTAGGTTCACATTATCCCATGTATTCGCGGAAGCTGTAGCGGGTCCAGTCAAGGCCGATGATGCCAGCGTAGATGGATTCCATCGACTGTCTTTGAAATAATTCAAGTCAGCACCAAAGGAAGTTCTAAGCTTCAGATCAGTAAGTATGGCATACTCTATATAAGCATTGCCCAACATGCGAAACTGTGACGCATTAATTTTTAGTTCATTGGCAATTTTTACTGGATTTTGAATAGCTACGTTCCCATCGGTTGGTGGAATTGAACTTCCATAACTTCCGTCATCATTATACACGGGTATGGAAGGATCCATAGAAAGCGCTGAGTTAATCATGCCTAACTCGCCTGTATGACCCGAAGTGGGAACATCTTGTTGTGAAGTATAACTTGGAAGAACGCTAACACCCACTTTGATTTTGTTGGAAACCTTCGCATCAATGTTGGCACTGAAATTATAGCGCTTCAATCCTGAGTTAATCACAATACCGTCCTGTTTAAAGTATCCACCCGAGATAGCGTATTTTACAGCATCCGTTCCGCCAGCAGCCGATAACTGATAATTGCTAATGGCCGCTCTTCTAAAAATTGCATCTTGCCAATCCGTTGTTGTTAGCCCTGCTGCATTCTTGTATTTATCTGAGATGTCATAATTTGCTCCCGGTCGTGTTGCATTATCATCGTTTATGTTGCCTGCCGGAAAATTATCCAAGTATCCTGCGTTGCGACCATCGACTACAAACTGCGCATACTCTTGGGCGTTCATCACATCAATTTTCTTTGCAACCTCCTGAAAACCGATGTAGCTATTGAATTCAATTTTCGGTGTGCCGCTTTTTCCTTTCTTGGTGGTGATGATGATTACACCATTCGAACCTCTTGATCCATAAATTGCTGTGGCAGATGCATCTTTCAATACGTCTACTGATTCAATGTCATTTGGGTTGATTGTATTTAGTGGATTTCCAATACCAACGTTCGATACCGGAAAACCATCAATAACAAAAAGCGGTTGAACACCCCCGCTAATCGAGCTAACACCGCGGATCAACACGTTGACATTTCCACCAGGGGCGCCAGACGTAGTGTTGATCTGCACTCCGGCAATTTGTCCTTGCAAAGCCTGGTCAACTGAAGACACCTGAACCTTTTGAATGTCCTTTCCTCCTATTGTGCTAATTGATCCGGTAAGATCTTTCTTCTCCATCTCACCATACCCCACTACCACAACTTCAGAAAGTTGTTGCGTATCGGGTTTTAACATAACGGTGACGGAAGTTTGATTACCAACCACTAGCTCTTGTGAGGCGTATCCAATAAAGCTTACCAGCAACGTGGAGCCTGACTGGTCGCCTATCTCAATCTTAAATTCTCCATTAACATCCGAGGTTGTTCCGGCAGAACTTCCCTTTAACAAAATGTTAACTCCTGGTAAACCAGTACCTGACTCATCCAAAATTTTCCCTGAAATAACTCTTGTTTGTGCCTGGGCAAAACCAAGAATCAGGGAAAACAAAACAATTAGCAGCCCTTTAGACCGCGCATGGAGTAGATTTTCTTTCATAATTGTATAATTTAATACTCTATCCTAATAAAGTTTAACTTTATAAGACAATACTAGCGAGTCGAATATTATATTGCAAACGATTCCTGAAATTTTATTTTCGATCCAGCTTTTTGAGCCAAATTCAACTAGCGGGAGTTTGAAGGAATTAATTCTATTTTAGGATTTCATTTTATTAGGTAAGAGTATGATACAAGTAATTGACAGAGCCTTCGACATTATGGAATATGTAGCCAATCGGGAAACGGATGGGATTTCGCTGAAAGAAATATCGGAGCACCTGTCGTTGAATCAGGCCACGTGCGCCAATATTATTAAGAGCTTAACTATAAGAAAATACCTGGAGCACGTTGGTCCAAAAAAAGGATTCAGGCTTGGCCCCATGTCAACCTTCTTAATTGGAAACTTCTCATTGCGTCCTTTATTAGTAATGGCAGGGAAAGATACCATCGACAATCTTTCTCGATCGATTAATGAGAATTGTCTGTTGGGCGTTATTCACCACGAAAAAAGAATTCTGGTGTATTCTACTACAATCGATCATGAGCTTAGCGTGCGCAATAAACCAGAACGCAATATTTATGAAACTGCCAGTGGAAGATTACTTCTTGCCTTCTTGGCGGAAGAAGAACTAAAGGCTTTTGTTGAAAAACAATCGCTTCCATCGGAAGTGATTTGGAAAGAAGCACAAACCATTGAGTCGTTACAAAATGCTTTAAGTCAAATACGAAATAATAAACTTGTAATTACGCATACGCCCAATCACGCAGTTGGTGTGGCCGTTCCTATCTGGAAAGAAAAAATTGTGGTGGCTTCTCTCAGCACCTACCTACCGGAAAGTCGATATACTCCAACAGTGGCAACAAACATTGAAACAAAATTACGGGAGGCAGCTGATGAGATTTCAAAACGTTTGACCAATAGTTAAGTTCTTTTCAAATCAAAGCTTCATCCACGAGATACAAAATCGATTCATAGTTTTTCCCTACCGCCTTTGACATCGCCATCTCGCAGGTTTTGGTGGAAGAATAATATCCCTGATACTCGTTTTGTTTTACTTCCTCAGATTCTTTTGCAGTAGCAGAGTCCGTTAGTTCCGGAAACAAAAATCCACGATCACCTGCCATACCACAACATCCGGTATGTTTCGGTACCATTACCTGTTCAGCAAAATGCCCCGCTACTTTTATGAATATGTTTTCTGTTTTCATTTTTTGCAATGAACAAACAGGATGGAGCGCAATGTTCTTTTTCTTCTTCACAACTTCCGTTAGGGGAAGAATAAAATCATGTAGAAATTCTACACTATCCAGAACCTTCAATCCATCAAACTTTTTCAGATTCTCGGTTTCTAATGCCGGTCGTAAAAGGCGTAAGGTAAAAGCGCAAGAACTCACGTCTATTACGATTGGATACAATCCTTCCTTGCTTACTTCCCATAAATGTTTTACAATTTTATTAGCAGTAAACCGATAAGCATGTGTATATCCCTTAGACGAAAAAATCTGGCCACAACATGTGCCACTAAATTTTTCTGAAACGATTACCTGAACTTTCGCTTTTTCACAAACACTAAAAAAAGTCTCCATCAAATTTTTCTCCTTGCCTGGATATGTACCCATCATTCTCGATATGCAGCTTGGAAAGTAAACAATGGTTGATTGATTGGAACGATGTTGATTTTGTCGATTCACAATCAACGACTGAAGATCCGGAGCACCCGTCATTTCTTTTGTCCACAATGGAATGGCAGGGAATAATTTTTTTGCCGAATGCGTTAACCTTGTCATTGTATTTTTTCCAAATACACGATTTATGCCCGCTCCAACTTGAATAGCCAACCGAGCCGTCCTTTCAATCACGCTAAATTTTTTGGCTACCCATAGTGCAACTCCATTCGCAAAAGAAGAATGACTTTCTCTTCGGAGTCTTTTCACAAGATCACCGGTGTTAATATCTACCGGACAGGCAGGTGCACAAAGTCCATCGACCGCACAGGTTTCCAAGACATCATACTGATACTGATCCAGCAAGAGTTTGTGTTGCTTTACATTTCCTATTGATTTAAGGTTCGCCAGAGCTCGTCTCACAACAATTCTTCTTCGTGGCGTTGTAGTAAGATTTCGACTTGGGCATTTATGCTCGCAATAGCCACATTCAATGCATCGATCCACTTCTTCTTCTACAGCAGGAAGGTCTTTTAAATTTTTAACATACGCCTTCGCATCGTCATTAATAATCACACCTGGATTCAGTATACCATCAGGATCAACGGCCTGCTTAATGCGCTTCATGATGGCGTATGCATCACCTCCCCACTCTGTCTCTA
>JBBRFY010000080.1:0-17292 GCA_038241205.1 Cytophagales bacterium | reverse complement strand
AGGTATAGGTAACAAACATTTAAAGTGGCCTCGACAGAAAAGTGTAATCACTCACTGATCGGTTTGTTAATCACCAAATACAAAAAAACTAATTCAACGACTCACGGAAACTCTCCCTCACAAATCATTTCAAATGATAACAAACAATATTGAAATTTATAAATTATTTTCAATGATTCAAACATCAACCATTCGTGAAAATTCTGGAATACAGCTGGAAGAAATTTTCATCCAATCAAAAATATAAACACCATTTAGTGGTTAATACTAAATGATAATTCAATGTCGTTTCCTTAAGATTCCATACCCTCTTCCTTTTGGAGAGGGCAGGGTGAGGTTTAAAAAAAAGAAAGCTTAAGGAAACGACATTGAATCATTATCCCCGAATTTTAGAATAACACATGACTAAAAAAATAATGATGACAGAATGAGCAATTTTATATTAGACATCAACCTCATACTTCAATTTTCTCAGTATCACACAGATTTTAAAATATAAAAAAATCAAATGACTATGAAAACCTATTTGCTCCTATTCTCTCTTTTGGTGCTTAGTTTCTCAGCCTTTTCTCAAAGATTAAATTTGGGTGGCGGCTATTTCGGAGAGAACACCACTTATCCTGGTATGGTCGGGGAATTTGAATACGAAAAATTTCACACCGAAAGATTTTCAACTCCACTAAAAGTGAACGTGGGCTTCTATAATCATCCACGAAGTCATTCCGCATTATTTATTGATCTTCATGAGGGGTTTAGAAGATACAGTAAAAACCAAAGATGGTATTTCGAACAGAGTATTGGATTAGGTGCCATGTTTTCTTTCTACAACGAGGATGTTTGGCATGTTGATGCAAATGGAAATGTTGCACGTGTTTCAAATTTTGCAAATGTCGATTTTATGCCATCAGTAACTTTTGGCCTTGGCTATAATCTCACACCGAAAAGTGAAAAGGCCAATTATATTTGGTTAAGACCAAAGTTCTTTTGGCAATTACCCTTTAATAATTTGGCAAATATTCATACGGCAATTCAGGTAGGATATAGCTATACCTTAAAAAATAAATAACATGAAAAGGTATCTATTAATTACGTTAATCTCTTTCTCTTTTTGTTTTTTCGGATGTGAAAAATCTGAATGGCTGACAGACGGAGATTATTTCTTTTTAAAAAATAAAGGAGCAGTAATGCCCATTTGGGTTAATGGAAATAAAAATTCTGACGTCTACATACTTACCGTACATGGCGGCCCGGGCGCTACATCAGGTCATGAATTTCCCATTTCAACGGGATTTAAATTATTAGAACAAGATTACAATGTAATTTACTGGGATCAGCGAATGTCAGGGATGTCGCAAGGCGATCCTGACCGATCAACGCTAACAATAGATCAACATATTGAAGATTTAGAAAAAGTAATTCAACTGATCAAAGTTAAATACAATCCGGGTTCACTGTTTTTACTTGGTCATAGCTGGGGTGGTGTAATGACTGCCGGTTACTTGGGGAAAAACAACAATCAAGACCTGTTTAACGGCTGGATTGATCTTGACGGATCGTTTAAAGAAGAAGTTGATACAGAGGAAATGAAAAAATGGATCCTTGATCGTGTTCCGTTATATTATAACCAAGACCCAGAATTTTACCAGTTTATTATTGATTGGTATGCCGCCAACCCTAATCCAAAAAATTCAGACCCATATCCATATTTTTATTCGTCCATTTTAGGTGGCTATATTTATGATTATGAAAACTCTCTTGCGCAAAGTCCAGTGCCTTATGGTACGTTGGCTTTCAAGTCGCCATTTACTTGGGCATTTTACTTTTCGCAATATGGTGGTGATGCAATAAAATTTGCCGATGGATATGATGTAACAGAAGAGCTAAATAATATTACTATTCCTACCCTACTTCTTTGGGGTGCCGAAGACGGGGTTGTAACTGCAAATGTGGGACAGATAAAATATGACCTGTTGGCAACACCTATAGCAGATAAACACTTTATAACCTTAGAGAGCTGTGCGCATTCTCCTCATTACGATCAACCAGATAAATTTAGCTTGACAATCCATAGTTTTATTGAACAATATAAATAGTGATTCAAAACAAATGGAATATACACAGGCCGTTTCGAATTTTTTTCAAATGTTTGGGAGTCGTAAATGTATTTGGTGCAAAGACAAAACAACTGTGAGTTTAGACTTCTATCATTTCACACAATGATTAAAGACATCCTATAACAGCACCTACAGGAAATTGGAGCTTCTGTGCTTAAAAGAAGTTTTCTACTTCGTATTAAGTTCAGTGGTGGATTTCCAGAATCAATAACAACCAACTTCAAGGGACTTGTCAATATGCTTGGATACTTGAAGTAAAGAGATCAAAGTAAAGGTATTATTTGCCACTATATATTGTCGACAGTAATGACGAGAGTAAAGTTAGATATCGGATAAACAATCTTCAGTTTGAGGAGGGGTACGGAAGACTAAGAGCTTCACCAGAAGACCTAGATAAAATTAAGACCTACTAGATAAATTAGAAAAGAGTGTTGAGAAATTAGTATTATCTCTCACTAGCGCAAGTGTCACACTTGTGCTCCACTGTTTATCAGCGTCCCGCTGATATGTTTTGCAACAACTTTAATCCGATGAATTGCTATGCATTCAATTGAAATAATCAGATTCTAATCTTGTGCCCTTCTAATTTTAGTTTACCATCCTTCTCCATTTTTTTAATCGTACGGATTACGGTTTCAACACGAAGGCCGGTCATGTCAGCTAACTGTTGACGAGTAAACGGGATAATGATTTTTTCTACTTCGTCTTTCTTTACAAGTTTCGATTTAAAATATCTCAACAACGTAGTGAGCCGGTGTTCCGGATCGTAAGATGAAACTTCCGTGAGGATCATGGATTTATATTGCAGTCGCTTGCACAGAACCTGATCGAGTTTGAGATGTATATCAAAATTTTCTTTTAGTAGCTGAAGAAATTCTGGTCTGGGCAATCTCCAGAGTTTACTTTGTTCGGTGGTCATTGCACTACTGGGATAGGTAAAACCTCCAAGCAAAGCAGGCTCACCAAAACTTTCGCCAGCATTAAAAATACCTTGTGTAAATTCTTGTCCGTCCGGATTGATGATGTACATCTTTACCTGTCCTTCTTCTACCTGAAAAAAATCTTTGGCAGCATCCCCCTCATCAAAAAGAATATGATCCTTCTTTACATTAACTAGTCGCGCATTGAATTTTTGAAAGAGTGCTGCAGGTATCAATTTTTTTTTCTTCTTTTCGAGAAAATTAGACAATTCGAGGAGATATGTCATAACGGACTTGCGGTTTTGTTTTAAAAATGTGTGATTACGGAAACATCCCGGCAGTACTTCGATGTGTAAAGGTAAGGGCAACATCGCCTGTCATTTTTTTTGGTGAATTGAATTTCTTCTGAAAGTTGCAGCGCCTCACACCATGATGTGTATGATTAGAGTCATACCTCTACCAAATTTTCGTTGCTATTGCTATTCGTTTTGTTTATTCCACTATTCACCTCATGTTCGTTTTTGATTGTTGTTCAAAAAATTTTTAACAGCAGATCTTTGCTATTTAGAACAAAAAAAATATTATAAAACGGAGAAGGTATTTTGGCTATTAAAGTAGAGGCTGCAAGCGGAATAATTTATTGGACTGGAAAAGAATATCGGTGGTGTCAACAAGGAGATTGAATGACACCTACAAAAAAATCCATGACGCGAACATTCTAAAGTATACGTATTTAACTAACCCTTTATCATAAAAAGCGTTGGCGCATTTGCCTTCCCTGCCAACACGTTTGCTATTAATTCACCCAACGCGGGACCATGTTTAAATCCATGCCCTGAGCCACCTCCTAGAAAAAGTAAATTGTCTGCTTCTGGATGAAGGTCAAAAATAAAATTTCCGTCAGGAGAATTTTCGTAGGGACAGACTCTGCTTTGAAGGAGTGGTGCATTTTTTAGTAGCGGGAAACGATGCTCGATAAACGATCGCGCTTTTTTTAATACTTCCAGATTGACAGATCGTTCGCCATGTGTGGGATCAAAATTTTCTCCGCGTTTATCTACGCCAATCTTAAATCCACGATTTGCATTGTTGGCAATGCCGTAATAGAAATCTTTTCCATCAATATCAATCCATGCGGGGAAATTTTCAAAATCAGAAGCATGTTGAGACGGAACACCAAAATAATATACTTCTTGTTTGGTACAGGTAATTATATTTCCCAATACTTCTGGAAAGAGTTTTCCAAGCCACGACCCACAGGCAAAGAGGGAAGCATCTGCTGTTAACGTATTGCCATTAGAAAGAAGAACATTTTCTATTTTTCCATTCCTAATTTTTCCTAGCGCAGCTTCAGCGAGAATAAAATTTCCACCTTCTTTTATAAACGCATCAAATACAGCCATGCTTGCTTCGCGTGCTTTAAGGTAACCGCCATACGGATCGAAATAACTATGATGGATATCGTTGGTATTTACAATCGGGAAACGTTTTTTTAATTCGGAGTTTGTTAATCGCTCATAGAGCATGGTATGCTTCTGAGTGAACGGAATGGAGTCGTCTACTATCGGAGTTTTTTCTTCATAGCAAAACCAAAGCACGCCACTATTGTGAAATAATTTCTTTGCAAATCGTTTTTGGTTTTCTTTCCAGAGTTCAAGGGCGCGAACATTCAAATCAAAATAAAATTCATTAGCGCCATACGTTGAACGAATCACGCGTGTTTCATCGCCTGAACTGGATCTTGAATTTCCGGCACCCCATGCATCAATTAAGGTAACGCGAAATCCTTGTCGCAATAAATAAAGAGCAGTCCATGCACCAAAAGCCCCGGCACCAACCACAACAACTGAGCTTGATTTGCTAAGGTGTGGAAAAACCCGAGTGGAACCAGAATGTTGTTTGGATGGAGAAAATGTATTTACATTGGGCTGTGACATATTGCAAGATAAAAGATCAACGCTTTAATCTGTATTTTTAAGTTTCTATAAAACCATGATTTCAATTAATCCGAAAGATATTGGTGTTGCAAAGATGCAGCAATATTTACAAGGTGCTGTAACACCAAGGCCGATTGCATTTGCCAGCACCATTGATACGGAAGGAAATGTAAACTTAAGTCCGTTTAGTTTTTTTAATTGCTTTGGTTCCAATCCACCCATACTGATTTTTTCACCGGCTCGTAGAGGCCGCGATAATACTACCAAACACAGTTACGAAAATGTAAGCGAAGTTCCGGAGGTGGTTATTCATATAGTGAAATATGATATGGTGCAACAGATGTCGTTGGCCAGTACGGAATATGCAAAAGGTATTAATGAATTTAATAAAGTGGGCTTCACGGAAGTGCCCTCTGTAATAGTGAAACCACCGCGCGTTGCCGAAGCACCAATAGCAATGGAATGCAAAGTATTGCAGGTGATTAAAACGGGTGATGAAGGCGGTGCGGGCAATCTTGTAATTTGTGAAGTGGTGTACATACACATCGATGAATTTGTTTTGGATAGTGACGGAAAGATTGATCCTTTTAAGTTGGATACCGTTGCGCGATTAGGAGGCGATTACTATTGCCGCGTTCAAGGCGATTCTATTTTTAAAGTACAAAAGCCATTGGATAAAATTGGCATTGGTGTAGATCAACTTCCTGAACGTATTCGGTTAAGTAAAATCCTTACGGGAAATGATTTAGGGATGTTGGGTAACGTTGAGAAACTTCCGTCAAAAGTTGCGTTCGATGAATTAAAAAATACAGCGGAAGTTAAAATAGCAATTTCACAAGGAGAAGAAGCACTGCATCAACTGGCTCATCAATATTTGGAGAACGGAAAATTAGATGAAGCGTGGCAAGTACTACTTGCTAATGATCAAGTATAGTATTTTAAATCGAAGCATGAATCAAATTATCTTTCTGAACAGAAATTTTCTTTGAGTGCGCAAGCGAAGAATATAAATCACCGCTTGGTCTTCGTATTCTTCTTAACGTTTTTAAATCGACTTCATATAAACCAAAACGCATCGTTGGCCCTAAGTGCCACTCGAAATTATCCCATGTGCTCCAATGGTAATATCCTCTTATGTCGATGCCATCGGCAATTGCCTGATGCACTATGTGTGCATAATCTTGAATGGCCTGAAGCCGAAGAAAATCGCTTTCATCGCACACACCATTTTCAGTAATGATAATAGGTTTGCGATATTTTTTCCAGTATCGGTCCAAACATGTTCGCAATCCTTCAGGATGATATTCCCAAATGTCATCATGTTTTACGCCACGAGCTTTCATCTTTTCGGGCGTCATCAAATAGGTAATGGGCATTGGGTCGTGTGGAATGCGCGTGTAATAACTCATTCCAAAAAAATCTACTTTTTCAAAATAGCTCGGCACATGTTCCATAAACCACCAGTCGGTTAGTTTAGAAGGGAACCAACCCAACATATTGTCGGCAGAAAAAATGGTGGCGTTGTGTGAAATACCTATTGGCTGATCTGGAAATTTTTGTTTTATGTAATCGTACACTAGATCGTGCGCACGTCCTAAATTTTTTACAACTTTTGTTGCCAATAGCGGATTGATTTTAAAAGGAGGGAAGAACCCGGTTATCCATCCATAGCTTACATAAATGTTGGGTTCATTAAAGGTATTCCAATAGGTAACATATTGACCATACTCATCTACTACCCTCCTTGCAAAATCAACCCAGAAAAAAATATTTTCTTCTGTCTCCCAACCACCTTTTTTTGCAAACCATAGTGGATTCGTAAAATGATGCAACACCATCATAATGTTTACACCTTTCGATTTTAAATCTTGAAGAAAGAGATGATACGCTTGCGCAGTTTCTACATCAAAAAGCGCATTGGGTTCACGTTGCAGTTTACTCCACATCAATCCCATTCTATAGTTTGGTGCGAGCGATGCAATGATCGATGCATCTTCTTTAAAATGTTTTTCGTGATCGGTTGTACGATCAAACACAAAACCATCGCGCGCTTTTACGCCTTGCCAATCGTGTTCAAAAGCGGTTTCAATTTGTGCAGCGGCTGTGCTGGTTCCGAAAGCAAAGTTCTCGGGGAAGGTAAGTTTCATTATTTACGGGTGAGCGAACTTTGCGACACTTCCCATTCCTTCCAATATTTTCGCAACAACTTTATATCTTCTTCAATGCACGGATAGTCACTATCGCAAGAAGGTATGGAAGGTAATTTACCTGTGCCGAGATGCGTGGAAGTTAATCCGTTAGTCCATTCAAAATGCCCAGGATCAAAAGGCTTTTTCCATCTTCCGCCCCAGCGAAGCCCAAGTTTTTCACCTGTCATTCCAATTTTTTTCCAGAGGGCTGCATTATCCCAAACGGCAACTGAATCAACAATGGGTACAATGTCAATTGCTAAACCATACTGATGTCTTGATCGACCCGCACCAGAGCTGGTATATTTTTTACCCATCGTTTTGTATTCGTCTTGCTTTGCATGCGTGCGATATGTTTCAACAATCGCCAACTCAATTCCTTTTGCTTTGCATTGTTTTATTAGTTCAATTATTTTATCTCTGAAGTAAGGATGAAGTGCATCAACATCTGCGATCATGGGCATGATGCCGCGATTTTTTCCGAACGAAAAATTATCAACTAATTTCCAATTTTTCCATCCATTAATGGTATCAATCGAAATGCTGATTTCAGTTGAAGCAGTTAAAGTAGAATCAATGGCCAACGTTTCGACAACAGGCTCATCATAAAAAAATTCAGCGTGCACGCGACAATCGTATGGAGCAAACAGTTCGCTCAATTGTGCGTAGGTAGAATTACCTATCAACAAAAAGATGATTAAAAAGACTGGCGTAGAAAGACGTAGCATGTATCTCAAACTAAAATAAGGCTACAAAGATATTAATTTTGTTTGATGCCTAAAAATCAGTGAGTTCAAAAGGTAAATGTAACACTGGGTTAAAGAATTCTTAATGTGGACATGCCTCCGTCTACTCTTAGAATTTGGCCTGTAATCCAGCTTGAGTCGTCCGATAATAGAAATTCCGCCATTTTTGCAATATCGATTGCTTCGCCAACACGTTTTAAAGGATGGCGTTCCCCTGAGTTTTTTTTCTTTTCTTCACTCGATAATAATTTTGATGCTAACGGTGTATCGGTTAGCGATGGCGCAATGCAATTCACTCTGATCTTGGGTGAAAATTCTGCCGCTAACGATTTTGTTAAACCTTCTAATGCACCTTTTGATGATGAGACAGAGGAGTGGAAAGGCATACCTTGATCTACCGCTACCGTACTGAATAAAACAATGGAGGATTGTTCTGCAACTTTTAATAAAGGTAGGACAGAGCGAATGGTTTTTATAGCACCCAATACATTTATTTCGAAATCATCTTTGAACTCTTGGTCTGTTAATCGTGCGAATGGTTTTAAATTAATACTTCCAGGACAATAGACCAAACCATTAAGTTGAGCAGGAAGTTTATCAATATCCAAACTGTCTTTTGTAACATCGAAAATAATATCAGCATCATGACGAGATGCCGTGATTACGTTTATTCCTTTACCTTTTAATATTTCAGATAATGCTTTTCCAATACCAGAACTCGCACCGATAATGAGGTAGTCTTTCATGTGTTTTTATTCTTGTGATTTTATACAAGCCTAAACACGTGCGAATTGGAAAGGTTATAAAATAAAAGAACCGCCCTTACTTTATTCAGGGCGGTCTTTCACAGTTTAGGTAGGTTAAAATCTTAAGCGTGTACGCGCGGTGCGCCTGCTACTATTTCTTCATTTGCAAACGCTGCAAAGTTTTCAAAATTCTTTATAAACGAATCGGCCAAATGATTTGCCTTATGATCGTAGGCATCTTTATCCATCCAGGTATTTCTTGGATTCAAAACTTCCGTTGGAACATTCGGACATTGCATTGGCATCGCCACGCCAAACACATCGTGGTGTTCATACGCAACATTATTCAGTTCGCCATTCAATGCAGCAGTAATCAGCGCGCGTGTAATTTTTAAACTCATGCGTTTTCCTGTTCCGTATGCTCCGCCAGACCATCCGGTGTTTACCAACCATACAGTAACATCAGCATCGCGCATTTTGTTACTAAGCATTTCGGCATATTTTGTTGGATGTAACGGCATGAAGGGCGCACCGAAACACGCTGAGAATGTCATGGTGGGTTCAGTAATGCCGGCTTCTGTTCCGGCTACCTTTGCTGTGTAACCTGAAATAAAATGAAATGCAGCCTGACCCGGTGTTAGTTTTGAAATTGGCGGCAGCACTCCGTATGCATCACAGGTAAGAAAAAAAATGTTTTTAGGATTATATCCGAATGAAGGTACTGCGATGTTGGGTATGTAATCGATCGGGTAGCTCACACGTGTATTTTCAGTTATCGATTTGTCACTGAAATCAACTTCGTTTGTTCCTGATACATAACCAATGTTTTCTAAAATTGCCCCAGGTCTGATCGCATTAAAAATTTCTGGCTCTTTATCTTTTGATAAATCAATCGTCTTCGCGTAGCAGCCACCTTCGAAATTGAAGATTACGTTGTCGGCTGTCCAGCCATGTTCATCATCGCCAATTAATTTTCGATTAGGATCGGCAGATAAAGTTGTCTTACCCGTTCCGGATAATCCAAAGAAGATAGCGGTGTCACCTTTTTTGCCGATGTTGGCGGAGCAATGCATGGCTAAAACATTTTTCTGATGCGGCAGTATAAAATTCAATGCAGAGAAAACACCTTTCTTAATTTCACCTGTGTAACCGCTTCCGCCAATCAAAATGATTTTGCGTTTGAAATCGATGATGGAAAAGTTGTGTTGGCGCGTTCCGTCAACAGCAGGATCGGCATGAAAGCCAGGCGCATTTAGAATATGCCATTCCGGACTAAAAAATTTCAATTCATTTTCTGTGGGGCGCAGAAACATGTTTGATACAAACATATTCGACCATGCATACTCATTGATCACGCGGATGTTCATCCGATACCGTATGTCTGCGCAAGCATATGCATCGCGCACAAAAAATTCTTTTCCATTAAAGTAGTTAATCATCTTGCGATACAACTGATCGAACTGCGCAGGTTCAAACGGAATGTTAAAGTTGTTCCACCACACGGCATCAGAGGTCACCTCATCTTTAACTGTAAATTTATCTTTAGGTGATCGGCCAGTAAATTCACCTGTATTAATGGCTAACGCGCCCGAGCTTGTAATGATTGCTTGGCCGGCCATTACCGACATCGTTGCGAGCTCATCGCAGGGCAGATTCCAATGCGCTTTACCGTCTTCAATTCCGAGGTCTGTAACCGAGGCTTGAGGCGGTTTTATTCCAAGTTCTTGCATGATTGTTTGGGTTAATGAGGCCTCAAAGCTAGCCAATAATGTTCTATTTCAATCGATTGCAATAAACATTTTGTTAATTTGCTGCCCGATCGGTGAATTTGCGAAAGTGGATTTATCGCTCTACTTTGAGCTTTTATAAAAGAACCTTTCGCGTAATTATCATTCACCTATTTTATTTATTGTTTAATGAATTCTGACAAAACTTTTTTTGGTCACCCACGCGGATTGGCCACGTTGTTTTTTACTGAAATGTGGGAGCGATTTAGTTACTATGGTATGCGTGCGTTGCTACTTTTATTCATGGTTGCTACAGTTGAAGACGGTGGAATGGGGCTAAGCGATAAAACGGGTGGTGCAATTTACGGGCTCTATACAATGTTTGTTTATCTCATGGCACTGCCTGGTGGTTGGTTGGCAGATAAGTTTTTTGGACTGCGTAAATCTATCTTTTATGGCGGCTGTATAATCGCGATGGGTCATATCCTGTTAGCATTTCCATTCACAGAAACATTTTTTATCGGACTCTTATTTATTGTGATCGGAACAGGATTATTAAAACCCAATATCAGTAGCATGGTCGGTGAGATTTATCTGCCTGAAGACCAAGTTAAACGCGATGCTGGATTCTCTATATTTTTTATGGGGATAAATTCAGGTGCACTATTGGCACCACTTATTGTTGGATATCTCGGAGAAAATGTAAACTGGCATTATGGATTTGCTGCTGCTGGTGTGGGGATGATTCTGGGTGTTATTCAATATAAGCTAACCGAAAAAACTCTTGGTAATGCAGGATTAGAACCATCGCGCTTACCTGATCCAATACAAGACAAAAAAAGAACGAACAATATCCGAATCGGTTTATGGGCAATTGGATTATCACTTGCTGCATTCATTTCATTATTATTAAGTAAAATAATTTCAATCGATCCTGTTGCTTTTGCAGGCGGTTCTGGAATTGTCATTGTGATAAGTGCTGTTGTATATTTTATTTACGTTTTTATTTTTGAAAAACTGGATCGCGATGAGCGTAAAAAAGTCTTTGCGATTTTTATCATGTTTCTTGCCACTACTATTTTTTATGCTGGTTATGAAGGTCAAGGATCATCACTCAACCTTTTTGCGGATCGTTACACGGATATGTTTATCGGCTCGTTTGAAATGCCAGCCAGTTGGTTGCAATCTATGCCTCCTTTGTTTGTACTCATTTTCGTTCCCATATTTGCCTGGCTTTGGACCTGGCTTGCCAAAAGAAAACTAAATCCTATCACACCTGCAAAGATGGCGCTTGGACTAATCTTTATGGGACTTGGTTATTTAGTAATGATTGGAGCTTCGCACATTATGATTGGCGGAGAGAAGCCTTTACCCACTTGGCTAATTGTTACCTACATGTTTCACACCTTTGGTGAAATATGTTTATATCCAATTGGATTAAGTGCAGTTACGAAATTATCACCCAAGCGATTGGTGGGTCAGATGATGGGAGTATTCTTTATGGCTCTCGCTCTTGGTAACTTAGTTGCAGGATTGTATGCTGGTGAATTTGATGATCAAGCTATTACATCTAATCCATCAATATTATTAGACCTTTTCGGTCTCATTGTTAAAATCATGTTTGTATCCGGTTTAGTCGTTCTTATTTTCAGTAAATCGATACGCAAGCTGATGGGCAACATCAACTAATTAAATTTGTTCTCACTAACCTAAACCTATACCTAAATTGTAAACCATGGAAGAAACAAAATCTTTCAAACCCTACATTGCCCCCGAGCAAAACATTGCAGAGTTCACCGTCAAGTCGGTTGTCTTTGGATCTTTGTTTGGAATTTTATTTGGTTGCTCAACCGTTTACCTCGCGTTGAAAGCCGGTCTAACGGTCTCGGCCTCTATACCGATCGCTGTAATTGCCATTACGCTGGGGCGGAAATTTTTGAAGACCACAATCCTTGAAAATAATATTATTCAAACCACCGGATCTGCTGGTGAATCGATTGCCGCAGGTGTTGTCTTTACCTTGCCGGGATTTTTATTTCTATCACCCGGTGAAAATGGAATCAGTGTTGGAGAAAATTATTTTAACTACTTAACCATTCTTATCCTCGCTGCATGTGGTGGAATGTTAGGAACGTTAATGATGATTCCGCTAAGAAGATCATTGATTGTAAAAGAGCACGATACATTACCGTATCCAGAAGGAACAGCGTGCGCCTCTGTATTGCAAGCAGGAGAGAAGGGTGGAGTTTTTGCAGCCACTGCTTTTATGGGAATGGGCATTGCGATGGGCTATGCCATTCTTCAAAAAGTATTTCATGTTATCGCAGAGACGCCAGCGTTTGTTACCAGCCAGGTAAATAAATTTTGGCCATCGGCTACAACGAATGGAGAAATTACACCGGAGTACCTAGGCGTTGGTTATATTATCGGACCAAAAATTAGCGGTGTGTTAGTCGCTGGATCAGTGTTGGCTTGGTGGGCAATCATTCCCTTACTCGCAACACTTGTTCCGTTTGAAACAGTAGCGCACCAGTTGATGACACTTGGATACCTTGCCGATGTAAACGCGCCTGGTAGTAGTAGCGCAGGAGGTTGGGATCCAATAACAAAAGAATTCGCGAATCCATCAAAAGCACTTTACCTCGCATACATTCGACAGATTGGTGCAGGCGCAGTAGCAGCCGGTGGATTCATTACCTTAATCAAAACCATACCAACCATTGTCGGTTCATTTCGCGATAGCATTGCATCATTGAAAGAAAAAACCACCGGTGGAATTTTGCGCACCGAACGCGACCTTTCTTTTAAAGTAGTAATTTTCGGAAGCATCGCGTTAGTGGCATTGATAGCAGTGTTACCTCAAATACCTGGAGAAAATATACTTCAAAAATTATTGATCGGTATTTTGGTTATCATTTTTGGTTTCTTCTTTGTAACGGTTGCGAGTCGTATTGTTGGCTTGGTTGGTTCAAGCAATAGTCCCATCTCGGGTATGACCATCGCCACATTAATGGGTACGTGTTTAATCTTTACGGCCATTGGCTGGAGCGGAAAGGTGTATGAACCTCTTGCCCTTGTTGTAGGTGGTATGATTTGTATTGCTGCTGCAAATGCGGGTGCTACATCTCAAGATTTAAAAACAGGTTACATTATTGGCGCTACGCCAAAGTATCAGCAGTTGGCATTATTCATTGGTGCCATTGTTTCTTCTATCGCTATCGGAATTGTTGTAAAGGTATTAGACACACCAACGGTAGATATGGCTGCGCAAGGCATAACACATGCTATTGGTAGCGAACGATATGCTGCACCTCAAGCGACATTGATGGCAACGCTTGCAAAAGGTATCTTGTCTTTTAACCTCGATTGGCAATTTGTTATTGTGGGTGTATTTATAGCAGTAATGATTGAACTCTGCGGAATAAAAGCGTTGGCTTTTGCTATTGGTTTGTATTTACCGCTCTCAACAACGCTACCTATTTTTGTTGGTGGTGCTATTAAAGGTTTTGTTGATTGGAGAAGCGAGCAAAAAGGCGAAGCAAAGCAAGATGATGAATTGGGAAGAGGTAGTTTATTTGCAACTGGCTTAATTGCCGGAGGCGCATTGGCCGGAGTTGTTGTTGCGTTGCTTTCAGTAAATGAGAATGTGTTTACGGCAATGAAAAAAATCAGTGCGGAGCAAGCGCTGTCTGAAGCATTAGGTCATGGAGGGTATGCCTTTCTGGGTGTTGTCTTTTTTGCTTCTATGGCATTTATGCTATATCGATTGGCAACGAAGAAAGAGTCATAATAAAATAGTCGTGCCATCATGTAAAGATGGCACGACTACTATTAACTATTCACCATTAACTTCTAAGATTCTATATCAATACGATGTAAAATTCTATTGGAGTATTTGTCTAACAAAAGCGTGTGTCGCATCGGACTTTTAATACACTCATAATACACAAAGTCTTCTGGATTGATATCCCAAAAGAAAGCAGACGATTCAATTTCCTTTTCAGAACGAATACGTTTTCCATTCAATGAAAAATTCTGATTCATATTTCTGCATTGCGTGTCAGATAAACGTGTATTAATATTAAAAGGTAATAAGTTGATTATTTTAAGAATGTCTTGTTGGTTCGCTTGGTACTCGAAGTAGCACGTATATCTTCCTGATTTATAAATCGCTTTTATGCCTTTTGTTTCCTGAATAAAAAGATTGGATAATACTTCCTGTTTGGGTAAGGTATCGCGAAGCGTAACCGTAGTAATGCCGGGTTGATCATACTCGTTTAATAAGTAGGATGTATCTCCTGGCTTTTTACAAGCGAATATGGAGAGTATAAGCAATGTGGGTAAGATGAATGATTTCATGATGCTTTAATATTGAAAAGTGAAATTAATATTTGAGATGCAAACCCGCGTCAATATTTGAAATTAATAAGGTGGTATGAATTACCTTCTCTCCATAATTTGATTGCGTGCAATTTAAAGGAATAGTTTTAGTGTACTTCGAAAAACTTAATTTATCCATAAGAACGTGATTAAAAAAGTTTTAGGTTGCCCATTATTTAGTTGAATTAGCCAACTTTAAACTCACAAATTCTTTGGCAAATGCTCACCAATAAGTTTCCATCATGAAAAAATATACATATCCTTCAGGCTATAATTTTCTTAAATCAATTGTGCGAACGATTAAGCAGGTTAAGAATCCCGTTGGCACAATGGAAGAAAGTATGCAGTTGTTTGATGGTACCTATTCGGTCAGTCTCGGTTCGCGTAAAATGATCGCGACACAAGATCCTGGCTTCATCGATTACGTGCTCAAAACCAATCATAGAAATTATAATAAATCACCCATACTCACAGATCAATTGGGTAAGTTTTTAGGAAACGGATTACTCACCTCAAACGGTGAGCATTGGCTAAAGCAAAGACGCCTAATCCAACCGGGCTTCCACATGGATAAGATCAAAGCACTCTATGAAATTATAAAGAAAACGGTAGATGAATTTTTAGTGAAGTTTCCAACGGGTGAGCATGTTGATGTTTATCCGCTCATGAATGCTTTGGCGTTCGAAATTGTGATCAATACCTTATTCAATGTAAAAGTTAAACAAGCAAGTAGAAATGCATTAAGTGATTTTATAAATGAAACGCAGGCTTTTGTTGTGAAAGATATTCGGCAACCCTATTTAAGTTGGTGGTTTTCTCTTTCTGGTGAGGTGAACCAGAATTTGAAAAATGCAGAAGGTGCACGTTTAATTATTCGTGAAATTATAAAGGATAGAAAATCGAGTTCTGAAAAATTTAATGATTTGCTCGATATGTTATTGGATGCTCGCTATGAAGATAACGGTGCGCCAATGGACGAAGAACAAATGATTGATGAGATTTTAGTAATGATAATAGCGGGCCATGAAACAACAGGTAATGCACTTTCGTGGACGCTTTATCTTTTAGCCAATCATCCTGAAGAATTAAAGACATTAAAAGATGAAACACAAAATCTAAGTTTAGATCAATGTGTTCGGCATGATCGCTTGAATGCCGTTATAAATGAAGGCATGCGATTGTATCCGCCTGCATGGATTAGTGATCGTGTCACGTTGCAAGATGATCGCTATAAAGAGTATAGCTATCCGAAAGGCACAATAGTGTTGATGTTTTATTATGGATTGCATCGCGATAAAAAATATTTTGATAATCCAGAATCGTTTAGACCAAATCGTTTTTTAAAACAAAACATCGACAAAGAAAAACAAAAAGCATTTTACCCCTTTGGCGCAGGCCCACGACTTTGCATAGGGAATAATTTTGCATTGGCAGAGATGACCATTTTTCTGCAAACTATCATTCATCATTATGAGATTGAACCGACCACCATACAGCCCGTAATAAAACCACTCGTTACCTTGCGACCCGATAAAGTAATTTTGACAATCAAAAAAATTAAAGTAGTAGATTTTTAACGCAGGGGAGATAACAACGCTGCTGTAAATGGTGTGAAAAAAAATTCTCGAAGGGCAGGTTAACGATTCGTTAATGTGTCGTGGTGCGACTGCTAATCTTTTTTAATTTTTCCTCGCTATGAAACCAGCCTGTTCTAACAACTCACGTAGTTTAATTTCTGAAATTGGCTTAGCAAGAAACGTTTTAACACCCACAGATTTTGCCTCGTCAATATCTGCAGAATCGGTAGAAGAGGTTGTTAGCGCAATGTGGACTTTTTCTTTTCCGGGAATAGTATCAAGCGCGTAAAATGATTTAACAAAAGAGACACCATCCATTGGCGACATGTAAAAATCAACAAGAATTAAATGAGGCAACGTACCGGTAGAGGTAAAATTCTCACGAATTAAATTTAACCCTTGCTCACCCGTTTCAGCGACAATAATTTCAGTATCGAGTTCCAAACCGGTAATTAATTTCCCGGCAATGAAAGTGAAAATATGCTCATCATCAATTATTAAAATACTTTTTGCCATAGTATAAAGATAATGTTAGCGGTAAAGTTCTCTTTTTGTTCGTGATCTACTTTTCTATAGTCTCCAGCCAGAATCGATTCATCTATTCCTTATAAATTTTTTCTTTCGATATCAGTTTGGTAATTACCTCTAATGCTTTCTCCTCAGAAGAATGAACTTTGCCATCTGCGCGAATGATTTCTTCAATATCCGTGAACACGGTATTGTCTTTTACCATGTCATCCGATTTGAAATGTTTTATGCTAGCATTGAAAAGATCATCGAGTTTGCTTTTGTCGAAGGTGTTGTATTCGCGAATGGTTCCGTACAATTTCTTTTCCATGTCGGTGCCCGCAGGGAAGAGGCTAGCCATCTTTTTTTTAATGACCGCCATTTCAGTCGGATCGTAACTGCTGTCGGAATGAGCAGCGTGTAAATAAAGAAACAAAATGAAGTCGGAG
>JBBRFY010000079.1:0-17309 GCA_038241205.1 Cytophagales bacterium | reverse complement strand
ATCCATTTCAATTAAGAAACTTACCAGTAATTACATGCTCTATTCGTATAATTTGGATGTTAGTATTAATCCTATGTGTAGAACGGTTTCTTCTTCTGAAGAAACCTGCCAACGAAAAACTTTCGGAATAGAATTCTATTAAGAGATTTTTTGAATTGGCAATTTCTTCTTTAGGAATTGATTTGAAACAACCTTTAGTATCGCAGGAAATATAGTTCGAGAAACCCAGCCAGCCTTTGATAAAAGATTATCGCGCACAAGGAAATCAATTCCTACAGAGAGGCCAGTTTTCAATAGAGATGAGGCTCTCGATTCGTTTTGTTTAAAAATTTTGAAGAAAGAAATAAAATCAAAAATAGGATCAAATTTTTCCTTAAAAGATTTTATTTCTGTTTTAAGAATCAATTTTTGATTATGAATTTCGCTTTGTAACCGAACTCGTTCGGCAACCAATTCTGTATAATTACTAATCACGATCGTAAATTTGTTTAATTATAATGTTTCGAATGAAGGGTACTATAACACTCTTTGCCAATAGAAGTGAAATCGTTAATAATAAAAGATACGTGCCGCCCACAATTAAAAACCCACCGGTCTTATTTTGCATCGCTTCACCCAGCCACCAAGCAGCACCTAAACCACCAAAAATCATAATGCACAAAATGAGTACAAGCGATAAAATGCCCATCACCATTAATGCTGCACCACGTGATGTATGTTCTACCGTACGAACTATAGCTAAATCTCTATAGGTCTCGATCAGATTTCCAACGCCATCCAACCACTTTTCTGCACCGTTCTTTTCTTCTTCTTCCATAGTTTTATTATTAATTCATAAAAGAGTTTGAATCACTTGACTCAGTAAGTTCTTCCGTCATGCTATCAAATTCATTCTCAGTCGATGATTTCACCTGATTAAAAAGTTCTTTACCAGTGGCAATCAATCCGCTAAATTCTTTTAACCAATCTCCGGCTCCGTCTTTAATTTTCTTCTGTAAATCTGTGCCTTTCTCTGGTGCTAATAACATGCCTATGGCTGCTCCTGCCGCTGCGGCTGCAGCCATGCCTAAAATTATTTTTGTTGAATTATTCATATAATTATTGTTTAAGTGTTTATCTTTTTATGTCTTTAAAATTTATGCTTTCTATTCGAATTTTTCAGGTAGCATTAATCTCCTAATAAAGCTCCCCACGGTTTTAATTCTTCAACTCTATCGCAAATAACTTTACAAACTGCCAGCGCAGGAATTGCTAGAAACATTCCGGGTATTCCACAAAGAGCCCCACCGATAAGAACACCAATTATGGTGGCCAATGCATTGATGCGAACTTTATTTCCAACAATAAGCGGCATTGTAATATTATTATCGACTATCTGCACTACAGCCAATATAGCGCCCACCCACAATACATCACTTGTACTGTTAGACGTCACCAGTGTAATGATCATGCATAAAATATTTGCTGTAAGCATTCCAACATAAGGTATGAGGTTGAGCAATGCTGCAAGCAAGGCTAAGAATATTGCGTATTTAATTCCTAATATTAAAAACCCGGCTGAATTGAGTGTAAAAACTATTGCTGTTTCAATCAGTAAACCTGTAACAAATTGCTGCGATATACGAGTTGATGTTGACAAGATTTCTTTCACCTTACTGTCAGATCCATTTGTAAATACTTTTACCAAAAATTGTTTAATAACGCCACGGTAGTACAAAATGAGAAATGTATATATGGGTAGTAAGAATATATAAGTCAACACACCGGTTATAGAACCAACGGTAACACCTGCTATTTGTGGTGCTTTTTCTTTTAAATTATCAACGGCTTGTTTAACATACACATTTTGTTTGCGTATGGTCATATCCGTACTTTCCCTAAACCATTTTTGAAGGGAATTCCCTACTTCATTAAATCTTGATTTTAAAGCAGGAAGATCATCCACAAAATGCATTATTTGAGAAGAGAGCAAATAAATTATTCCAGCTCCAACTACAATCGATAACAAGATGGGTATCATGATCGACAACACTTTAGGGAATTTTTTCCTTGCTAAAAAATTTGTGAATGGCAACAATAACGTGGCCAATAGAATTGCGCATACTAGTGGCATAATTAAATCGCCACCATAAATTAGTGCAATGCAAAGTATTCCAATTGATAGAAGATTAAATGCAAACTTTTTGTAAAAAGGTTCGTTGTCAGAATTCATTCGTATTTTATTTTACAATCTTATTTCTATCTTATGCCTTTCTAAACTGTACACCTTAAATTTCTTGAAAAGAAATTTAAGGTGTAGCTGAAATATTTAACATTACGCGTGAATTGGTCATTATCGTGCCAATCGAGGAGCTAAGGTTTAACCCCTTTAAAAGCATAAATTGAGTTGATCCGTAGACTTTTTTCTACATTCGTTAAAAAAATTAATTCCACAATCAAGGTTGGCATTGATGGAGTAGTTAAATGTAGAGGTACGCTTATTGTAATCTGAATTGAAACATAGTATGCAAAAAATTCTTTCCACTTCATGGCGGGTAACAAAAAAGACAGCGATTAATTTTTTTCAAGGTGATTCATTTTCGTATGCCTCATCCATTGCATTTTCCACTATTTTTTCTCTGCCTGCTATACTCATCATTGCGCTCTCTATTGGTACCACATTTTACCAACGTGATACCGTGCAGACAGAATTACTTCACCAAATTGGGGCATTGATTGGAAAAGAAAGTGCCCAACAGATTGAGAAAATTATTCAGAATGCTGCGTTCGATATGGACAGTTTTCTTGCCCGCGTGATTGGAATTGGAACGTTACTCTTTAGCGCAACGACAGTATTTATGGCACTTCAATCAAGTTTGAATAATATGTGGGGCATAAAGGCGAAACCGGAAAAAAGTTGGCTTAAGTATATTTTCAACAGGCTCTTATCATTTGCAATGGTAATCAGTTTTGGTTTTGTGCTGTTAGTGTCCCTACTCTTGGACACGATTATGGTAATTTTTCAAAACATAGCAGCGCAGTACTTTAACGGAATAACAACTTACATTCTTTCGGGTGCAAACATTATGATTTCATTTCTCATTATAATTTGCATTTTTGCGCTCATGTTTAAGGTATTGCCCGATGCTAAAATTGTTTGGAAAGACGCTTGGGTAGGCGCCACCATAACGGCAATACTCTTCACTCTAGGAAAATACCTTATTGGATTTTATCTCGGCAACAGTTCGATAAATTCTGCCTATGGCGCAGCGGGTTCATTGGTCGTTATTCTTATCTGGGTTTATTATTCTACCGTAATTTTTTTATTAGGTGCTGAGGTAACGTCCGTGTATGCGACAGAATCTGGCAGACCCATTGAACCGCATGCTCATGCTGTTCGGTTTAAAGTGGTAGAAGAGGTAAGTGCAAGATCGTCCTCTACTAAAAGTTAAGCATGAAACTGCCGCTCATTAAAAAGAAGTATGTTATTGTTGTCAGTATTATTCTTGTACTGATTATTGCCCGGTTAACACTTCCGTATTTTGTGACGCGATTTGTAAATAAAGTATTGGCTGATATTCCTGAATATTCGGGTTCAATATCTGGGGTTGATATTCATTTGATTCAAGGTGGGTATGTTCTTCAGAATCTTAAAATTTTTAAAATAGATGGTGTTGAAAAAATTCCCTTTATCGATATACCTGCAACCGATCTGTCAATTGAATGGAAATCAATTTTTAACGGCACGATTGTAGGAGAAGTAATTTTCATAGATCCGAACATACGTTTTATTGGAGGTGATAAAATAGAGGGTAACAAAAAATCGATTCCCCAAACAGGTGAAGATGTTGATTGGACAATTCCCATTAGCCGCCTCACGCCATTCAAAATAAATACGATCGAAATTAAGAATGGATCGATTTTCTTTTTTGACTTTTCAACAAAACCAGAAGTTGACATTCAATTAAAGCAACTTCATTTATTAGCAACCAACTTAAATAATGCTGAGGAGCGGACCAATGCATTACCTTCTAAGGTAATAGCAACCGCAGTATCAATAGGTAATGGCCAGTTAACGATAAACATGGATATTAATGTAATGAAAGACATTCCTGATTTACACATGGATCTGAAATTTGAGTCTATTGATATGCCGGCATTAAACGACTTCTTTCTTGCCTACGCTAACGTAGAAATTGAACAAGGATTATTTAATGTGCATTCTGAAATGACAATTGATGATGGAAAAATAACAGGGTACATTAAACCATTGGCGCATGATGTTAAAATTGCGATGGTCGAAAACCAAAACACAAAGCCAATCAATTTAATATGGAAATCTATTGTAGGATTTTTTGTAGAAGTGTTTTCAAAACAGAAGAAAGATCAATTTGCAACTAAAGTAATTTTGCAGGGTGATTTGAATAATCCAAATACACCAATGTGGCCTACTGTATGGAATGTTTTTAAAAGCGCTTTCGTGCAGGCTTTCGAAATAAATACTAACAATACTATAAAGTTCACACCACTGAAAATAGAGGAGACTAAGAAGGAGAGACGCCAGCGAGAACGTGATGAAAGGAGAAAGGAAGATTAAAAAATCGTCTTCTAATCACAATGCACAGTTAAATTACTACTCAAAAGGTTCGGAATTTCCATTGTAAAAGTTGATCCTTCTCCCAACGTTGATTGTAATTTAATTTTGCCTCCTAATATTTCAATTCCTTTTTTAAGAATGTAAAGCCCAAGCCCTGATCCTTTATCATCTTCCGTTACACGAAATAGCTTGTCGAATACCTTGGACTGGAGCGATTTATCAATTCCGATACCATTGTCTTTAAAAACTACGATAGCGTTTCCTTTACTAAATGAAATGTCAATGTGTAAAAAAGATTTTTTTGCGCTATCCCTATAGCGCACAGCATTTGAAATTATGTTACTGAAAAAGCTAATTAACTTTTTTCTATCAGAAATAAACAAGCCCGATTCCTGTGTTGCAATTGTAACATGTAAAAATTCCATCTCTGGCATATACTGCAGCGTTTTTAGAGATTCATTTACGGCATCGAATAAATCAACTTCTTGTTTCGTTATTTCTATTTCGTTGCTTTTTGAATAATCAATAATCGCGGAGATCGATTCATCCATCTTATTCACACTTGCCTCCAAAAACATAAGGTAATTATCTAAATGGTCTTTCGATGAGTCCAGCCTCAATAAATTAATCATTCCCTTAATAGACATCAACGGTGCACGTAAGTCGTGGGTGATAGAATAGACATCAGGGTGAATTGAATTCTTATTGAATTTGGGTGATTCTTTTTTTACGTCCATAATAAGGTTGCGCATATATTTTTTTGAGATAATTTTTTTCTCATTTTAATATATATAAACGAACAACATGCCAAAGCGAACCCTGCTATTCACTGTTTAAATCAACTTTTAGATTATTGATTGTTGATTAGAGTGCGAAAATTGACTGGTTAATGAGCATTATATTCCACATCGTTAAGCGATGCATCTTCAGGTAGTTTTTGATTTGTGTAATTCGTAATCTAATTCATTAAGGTATTTTCAACGTTGACGATTGTCTAATGCTCTTACATTTCCTTTTTAGTTGGAACTGTTTTGTGTCGTAATAAACTCTTATTTTGGTGGGTAATCTGAGGGCGATCGTAAAACGATAGTGCCAACTAAATTTAATTCTTATTCGTGCCCAGCACACTCGACTTAAGGCCAGATTGAATAGACTTCCACCAAAGGTTGAATATAAATCTATGCCGATCACGTTCTTGCTCTATGATGCCAATTCTTTTTCGCTGTTCGGTTGTCTCATCTTTTGTCTTTTTTAGAAATGCGTTAATTAACAACGTGTTGAATTTATTGATTGATTTCTCTTTATCGGAATTGAGTGATGCTAACTGCAGATCGTTATAATTAATTTCTATTGTTCCATCTGATTTGTAATCGGTGTAATTAAAATTGAAATAGAGTGAATTTAAATCGCCTGATTCAACTCTTATTTTTGCAGAATTTTCGAGGATCGGGTTGAGATCAGTCAACGGCATATCAATTACCTTTCCTTTGGCTGAGTAAAGAGGCGACCCGTCTAAAGGAAAACGGAATGATGCTGTAATTAAGCCAGCGCCCATAATATTAGCTTTTGCATCAAGTTGAGAATACTTAGGCTTGTTAGCATAATACCGATTGGTGAGTCTGGTCATGGTTGCACTTAAATTAATGAAGCTTATTTTACCAGGTAGAATGGCTTCTTCTGAAAACTCTTCAACCGTAATTTTAGTATTGTCGATAAGAATGCTATCTATTTCTAAAGCAAGAGAAAGTTTCTCAAGACTTTTCATTGGCATGTCGATATATCCATTTTTGAACTCAACTCTTTTATCTCGGAAGGAATGGAGATTTGCACCGTGAATATTAATTTTTTGAATAGAAATTAAACTATCAAACAACGCATTAAACTTTAAACCAGAAATGCCAATATTCTGAACACTCAGATTTAACCGGCTAACTTGTTTTTCATGCACATGGGCAAATTCGTATTTACCATATTTCGGAATGAGCTTTAATGAATCAATGGTGAGTGAATTATCAAGACTATTAAAATTTATCATGTCAACTTCCGAAGTATAAAGTCCCTTTGAATTTTTTACTTTTATCTTAGAAAGATTACCTATCAAATGATGGAAGGCGAATTTTGTTGTAGTTTGAATCGTGCTTGCCGAATCGATCTTCAACGCGCCATATTCTAAATCCACAACCGCTTCAAGTTGTGTTGTAGAATCTTGAGCAAATTGAAAGAAGACATTTCGAATAATAATGTTCTCTATTTCAAACGGAAATATTTTTTTTGGAGAACCAGATTTAGTTGTCTCTTTTTGCTGCGACTGAACGATCGAAACACTTCCGCTGTCAATCAACAATTCTTTAGCATGAAGTTTTCTATTGATGAGGAGTTCGAACAAACTTATACCACGGAGTTTGACAAGATTTATATATCCCGCAATTTGAGATGAATCATTTGAAGATTCTTTCGCGAGATTATGGACAGTAATTGATCTAGTGAAAAGACTTATGTTCAAAGAAGAAAAAGATCCATTCACTTTTTGAAATTCTTTTTCAGCCTTCTGTTCCGCTACATAAGTAAGAATGAAACCACCAATTACAAGCAATAGTAATAAACTAACAACGCTTATTAATGTCCATCGAACGATAATTGCGATACGTGAAGGTTTAGAAAATTTATCCCCACTTGGTTCGGTGGGGATAAAAGGTTTAGAGCCGGTCACCGCGTATAACGCGAAATAAAATCGCGATAACAGCTAGCACCAATAGCACGTGAATAATGCCACCGACACTAAAATAGAAAAAGCCCACCAACCATCCTATAATAAGGATGACAGCAACAAGGTAAAGTAAATCTTTCATATTGATTTGGATTTGATTTGCTAACCACTCGTAATATTGATGCCAACCTTAAAAGGTTAATCAGGTTCGTTAAATATGGGTAGGATAGGATAAATGATTCACACTGTGTGGAATTTATTCTACTTTATTGTTGATAAATGCCCCGTCATCCGTTAAAAACCTCGTATTTTTAAATCGTTATTATGGCACATTATTCCCTTATAGTTTAACGAAATAAAGATTTTGGTATGGCAGATTTAGTTGTCTTAATTATTTTCCCATTTTTTTGCATCGTTGAATCGACCGAAAAATGGGATGCCACATGTGAGAATTAATTTTAATGAAGTGCATAAATTTTAAGTATGGGAAGCGTATTAGTAGTAGATGACGAGATTGATATTTGCACGCTTGTAACAAGACAAATTAGGAGCATTGGTATAGAAGCAGAATATGCATTGAGTATTAAAGAAGCTTTATCGAAGACTGCATTCAATCCATTTGATTTATATATTATTGATCTGAATCTTACCGATGGGTCAGGATTTACGTTAATGAAAAAAATAAAGGAGTCGCAACCAACGTCAAGAATTATAATTATTAGTGCTTATGATAATGAATCGAAAAGTGCCATTAATAGTGGTGCTGATCTCTTTGTCGCAAAGCCATTGTCAAAGAAAATAATTGATGATGCGCTTCACGCAGTAAACTTTGTATAACTAAACCATTAAAATTAGTACACCATGCCCAATATATTAGTCATTGATGACGATAAAGACATTTGCCTAACGCTCTCTAAATTTCTTGCGAAAAATAGTTACCCCACGGAGGTTGCCCATAGAGGGGAAGATGGATTGCGCTTGTTGAAAAACAATCACTTTGATCTGGTTCTTTGCGACTATCGTCTTCCCGATTATACGGGGGTTGAGCTGTTGCAAAAGATAAAAGTGCTGTCGCCAACCGTTGCCGTTGTTATTATTACAGGATATTCGGATGTGCGAACGGCAGTGGAAACTTTTAAGTATGGCGCAAATGATTATGTAACCAAGCCGTTGTTTCCAGATGAACTTCTGGTTACGATTCGTGAAACCTTAGAGAAAAGTAAAGCGAGAAGTTCAGGTTCTGATCCCGCTGAGGAAGGTAAACCGAAGTCGAAAAGTAGAAGGGGTGAAACGCTTTCCACTGCAGATTTTATTGTTGGTTCTAGTATTCAATCCCAAACTGTTCAACGTCACATCGAATTAATTGCGCCTTCTGACATGTCGGTTATTATTCATGGCGACACTGGTACCGGTAAAGAATTTGTGGCGCAGTCTGTTCATAAATTTAGCAAGCGAAATGAAAAACCTTTTATTGCCATTGATTGTGGTGCATTACCGAAAGAACTTGCTGGTAGTGAATTGTTCGGTCATGTAAAAGGTTCTTTTACTGGAGCAATAACCGATAAGCAAGGAAGTTTTGAAGTGGCGGATGGCGGCACCATTTTTCTGGATGAGATCGGAAATTTATCGTACGAAAATCAGATTAAATTACTGAGGGTAATTCAGGAGCGGAAGATAAAAAGAATTGGCGCAACGAAAGATACCGCTATTGATGTGCGCATTATTGCAGCAACTAATGAAGATTTGAACAAGTCTGTAAAAGACGGCAGGTTTCGCGAAGATCTTTATCACAGATTAAATGAATTTAAAATTCAATTATTTCCATTGCGTGAGCGCAAAGACGACATCATGGTTTTCGCAAATTACTTTTTAAGAAAAGCCAACGCCTCTTTAGGCAAAGAGGTAAAAACTTTTTCGAGTGATGTTGAAAAATACTTACGCAACTATTATTGGCATGGGAATTTGCGCGAGTTGGCCAATGTTGTAAAGCGATCAGTATTGTTAACGCTGGGAGATGAAGTACTTGCCGATAGCTTGCCACACGAAATTATTCATGGCGAAGATGCCAACAGTGCATTACCACTTGATGAAAGTAAAGGAGTATTAAAATCCATTGCCGGCTCTGCTGAGCGGCAGGCAATTGTAGATATTTTAGAGAAGGTTTCGTATAATAAATCGAAGGCAGCAGAGGTTTTAAATATCGATCGAAAGACTTTGTATAATAAGTTGAAGCTGTATAACATTCCCATTTAAATAAAAAAGTCCCTGTTTTTTACAACAGGGACTTCCATACCTTAAAGGTATTTCGGAATTGAATTAATGATTCGTTAAGTTAAGAGCGAGGTAGATTTGCGCAACTGAATTTTTAGAATCTCCAATAAAAGTTTCAGCTATATTACTGTCAGCAATTTTAGCTAACCCATAATTATATCTGGCACCAATTTGAAAAGCGCCAAAGTTAAAACCTACTCCACCAACTAATCCATAATCAAATGATTTTAAATCGTCTTTCTTTACTTCATCTGTTCCATTAAAAACTCCTGAATAGGAAATGTTTGCATTTAGTAAATAACTCGCATAACCACCTACATGAATTTCTGCAGCTTTACCCAATTTGAATACGGCCAATACCGGCAAGTCAAGGTAATTGAGATTGTATTTGATTTCTTGATCGAACGCACCATCATAAAAATTTCTGCTGCCTTTGGTAGAGTAAAGCAATTCCAACTGCAGCGCTGCTACATCACTCGACAATACTTGGCCGAAAAAACCAACATTAAATCCATAACGCGCATTTTCATCTGTCACTTCATCAACGTAAAGATTACTGACATTGAGGCCACCTTTAATACCCGCTCGGGCTGATGATTGGGCAAAAGCAAAATCGGCTGATAGTAAGGAAATGAAACCTGCTATCGCCATGATGGTTAAAAATTTGTTGTGTGTTTTCATAATCATTACATTTTATTTGTTTCATTATTGTAGCGTAAAAATTGAGCCACAAAAAAAGAGATTGAAAAGGAATTGATTTTAAAGGAATTCAACATGTGATTATCTTTTTTAACATTGAAAAAAATGCACACGTGTAGATTGATAACCACACTATGAAAAAATACTATTCGCAGATAACCTTTATTTTTATAATAGCAGTATTAGTTGCAGTTAGTCTTTTATCGTATCATAATCTAAGCAACTATACAGAGGAAGCTAAATGGATTCGTCATTCAAATAGAATTTTAAGAACACTTGAAATGACACTTTCTTCTTTAACGGATGCAGAGACGGGGCATAGAGGTTTTCAGTTAACACGCGATACAACTTTTCTTTTGCCCTATCATTCGGCCACCATCACTATTCCACCACTTGTAAGCACACTCGATAGTCTTGTATCGGGTGATCCTGATCAGGCAAAAAAAGTGGATAGCCTTAAAGGTCTCGTTAATTATCAGTTTCTTCTCATTGCAAGAATATTGGCAAATGCGAATCGGTCGACTTTGTATATGGATCGATATGAAGCAAATCTACTGAAGTTGGAAAAGAATAATATGAATGCTATCCGAAATCAAATTCGAGATATTAAAGAAGTGGAGAGCCAGATTTTAAGCCACCGCACAAGTAAAGAAAATGATTTTCGAAACATTGCTCCTATTGCCATTTTAATTTATACACTCATCGCATTAGGAGGTGCAATAATATTATTTAACAGAATACTGGATGCGTTGCGAAGGCGTGAAGAGACAGAACGTGCGTTGGCGCAAAGTAACATGGCGCTTAAAAGGGAAGTGCAAATACGAGAGTTTACGCAAACCCTTCTCCGAAATGTGCTCGATAATTCCATCAATGGAATTATGGCCTTTAGGTCAGTGCGTAACGAGCGTAATGTTATAATTGACTTTGAATGGATCCTGGCAAATGTTACCAGCCTTAAAGCTTCACAAACTGAAGAACGAAATATAATTGGAAAGCGGCTACTTGATGTTATGCCTGGAAACAAGGAACAAGGTCTTTTCGATTTGTATAAAGAAGTTGTAGAGAAGGGTTTGCCACAAACAACTGAAGTGCACTATACCGGTGAAGGACTCGATACATGGTTTTATATATCTGCAATTAAATTAAATGATGGTTTTGTTGTTACCTTCTCTGACATTACAGCGCAGAAAAATCAAATTACTTTAATACGAGAGAGAGAGTTATTATTAAAGGAAGCCGAAGTTTTGGCAAGTATGGGCAGTTGGAAATGGACCGCCACAACAGATGCAATGGTTTGGTCTGATGGCTTAAGTAGAATATTGGGCAATGTTGATGAAGGCGCACGTTCTTGGGATACGTTTATTAATTCTGCACATGATGAAGATAAGGAAGCTCTTAAAAATTTCATTGCGAATGCGAAGAATAAGTTGGAAGGATTTCGGATGGAATATCGGAGTAATGTAAAGGGTTCAATTCGCCATTTCTATATATCGATTACTACTGAAACTGAAATTGAAAAAGGTAACATTCTGGGAATCGTTATTGATATAACGGAATTAAAATCGAAGGAAGAACAATTGGAACATATTAACATAGACTTAAAAAGGTCAAATGAAGATCTGGAGCAGTTTGCGTATGTTGCTTCGCATGATTTACAAGAACCTCTACGAAAAATTAGAGCCTTTGGTGACCTATTGGTTACAAAGTATGCATCTAAAATTGATGCTACAGGTTCAGATTATATTGATCGAATGCAGGGCGCTGCTGCACGCATGCAAACTTTAATTCAAGATCTATTGTCTTTCTCGAGGCTTTCCAGAAATTCCGCAAATCATGAAATGATTAAACTGAATCTGGTCTTTGAAGAAATACTGGAGGATCTGGAGAATCAAATTAAAAGAGAAGATGCTACAATTCATATTTGTGAACTGCCGCTTATTTGGGGAGATCGATCGCAGCTAAAAAGACTTTTTCAAAATTTGGTAAGCAATGCAATTAAATTTCATAGAGCCGATGAGAAATCTGTTATCCGCATTGAAAATCCTGTGCTCACGACAAGTGATCTTCGGAAATATTTTCCCAATGCGCAACCCCATATCAAATATGAAATGTTCACAATTAAAGATAACGGTATTGGGTTTGAACAGCAATATTCAGAAAAAATCTTTAGTATTTTTCAGCGCTTAAACGGGCGGATGGATTATGAAGGAACCGGAATTGGTTTAGCAATTTGTAGAAAGATTGTAACAAATCACCACGGCATAGTTACTGCCGAGAGTAAAGAAGGTAGTGGGTCTAAATTTATCATTATCTTACCGTGCGATTAGAACTGTTCGCCAAATGAAACATAATTTAAAAACCATATCTATATTAATGGCGGATGATGATCCGGATGATCGCATGTTGATGCAACAGGCTTTGCTCGAAAACGATTTGCCCAATTCAATTGAGTTTGTGGAGAATGGATCTGACTTAATGGATTACCTATATAGCAAAGGAAAATTCTTATTGGAGAAAACTATTCGGCCGGGATTGATTTTGCTTGATTTGAATATGCCGAAAATGGATGGTCGCGAAGCACTTCGATTAATAAAATCAGATCCGGATTTAAGGAGGATACCGGTTATTATTTTAACCACATCACAGGCAGAGGAAGATATTTATCAAACCTACGGTTTGGGAGTAAATTCATTTATCAGCAAGCCAGTTCATTTTAATGAATTGGTTAATGTTACACGAGAAATTGGCAATTATTGGTTTGGTACGGTTGCCCTACCACCAAAATAAAACACGGCTATGCTTTATGAAAGGTTCATTGATTAAAGTACTTATTATAGAAGACGATGAGGATGATGTACTTCTTGCGAAAGAATATCTTTCACAAAGTGAGCATTATAAGTTTGACGTTACGTGGGTGTCCGATGTACGAAAGGCGGAGGCGCAAATGGTGGAGGGAGACTTCGATGTTTTCTTGGTTGACTATCGTTTGGGCAGGGAAAATGGTTTAGACCTTGTGAAGTACGCGCACGATAAGGGTGTACTGAAACCTTCTATTTTATTGACTGGTCAGGGCGATTTGAAAGTTGATTTGGATGCTAGCCGATATGGAGCAGCCGATTATTTAGTCAAAAGTGAACTCAATGCGTCCATACTGGAAAGAAGTATTCGTTATGCAGTTACACAATCAAAGGTAATTCGGGAGTTAGATGAAAAGGAAAAAAAATATAGTTCCTTATTTGCGCGATCTATTGATCCTATTTTTCTTGCGCGGTATGACTTTTCTCTTATCGATCTTAATGATGCCTTTCTTTCTTTCTTCGAATATTCGTTAGACGAGTCGAGCACACTAACCGTTAATAGCTTGTTTGCAAATGAGGAAGATAGAATCTATTTCAACACTACAATTAAACAGACGGAGCAAATAAAAGACTTTGAAGTTCTGCTCATTAATAAAAGTGGAGAAAAAAAATGGTGCTTGCTGAATTGTATATTCATTCCCGATCAGTCTTCCGATTTCTGTTGTTACCAAGGTATCATTCATGATATTACCTTACGAAAAAAAGCAGAGAAAAATATGATTGAAGCAGAGCGGCTTGCCATGACGGGTAGAATGGCTAGAATCGTGGCGCATGAAATCCGAAATCCATTAACGAATCTTAACCTTGCGCTGGAGCACTTAAAAGATGAGATGCATCCTGCGACAGAAAGTGTTCGATTGTATTCTGATATTATACAGCGCAATGCCAATAGAATAGAACACTTAGTAGGCGATATGTTAAATTCTTCTAAACCAAACGAACTTCAATTAAACTTAGAATCAGTTAACGAAGTACTAGAAGAAACTATTACGTTGGCAATTGATCGCATTAGTCTGAAAGAAATTAAGTTGGAAAGAAGTTTTGCCGAAAACTTGCCACGTATCTTCGTTGATAAAGAAAAAATCAAAATTGCGTTGATCAACATTATTATAAACGCCATTGAAGCCATGACAGCAAAAGAAGGAATTCTGTCTGTTCAAACCATTCAAAATAATAATATTATTATCATTTCCATAACGGATAATGGAAAAGGTATTTCGGAAGATGAATTGGAGAAGTTGTTCGAACCGTTTTTTACTGCAAAGCCAAGCGGCCTTGGCCTTGGGCTCACGTCAACAAAAAATATTCTTGATAGCCACAATGCCGATATTCATGTTTCAAGTGAATTTGGAAAAGGTACTACCTTTAATATTCAATTTATATTAGCGATGTAGCATTCGCAGTCTGAATTAAAACTGATCAGTCCTTGCCAGTCGTCACTATTGCTAATTGATTCCCTCACCTTGTAGATTTAATTCTACACTGCTTTTTTAAAATCTAGCTCTTTATTAAAATTCGCTGCCTTTTAATGTGGGATAGGAATTGCAATTGATTTTGAAAACAAACTGAACCATTATGAAAAACATAGGCATTGTAATTATCGTCATCGGAGTGTTAATGACAGTTTTTACCGGATTCAATATATTCACTAAAGAGAAAGTTGTTGATCTTGGTAAAATCGAAATTAACAAAACTGAAAAAACACCGATCTATTGGTCTCCTATTACTGGATTAGTTTTAATAGGTATTGGTGGGTTGGTTTTAGTGGCAAGTCGTAAAAAGTAAGATATGGAACATAAAAAATTTTTATACACCGATGGAAGAGATGTCGTGGTAACACAATCTACCTTCCAAACAAAAAAGACTTTGTATAGTTTAAAGGGAATTACCGATTTTGGATTAGCGGTGCTAAAGCCTAAACGGCTACCTGGATTTATTTTACTTGTTGTTGGTCTTACCATTTTAGCAAATGGAATATTTTCTTTCATTCCGGTGTCGTTTTTTGAGTTTCTTAAAATTCCAGCACAATACACAACTTCAAATATTCAAATTATTATCGGAGCAGCGATTGCAGTTGTCGGTATTATGTTAACACTTTTTCTTCAAAAGCGATATGCTTTACGCATTGAAACAGCAGAAGGCGAAAAGAATGTTGTTGTTTCGAAGAGCAAGGAATATGTTGATCAAATAAAAAATGCTATTCACAAGGCAAAAGAAAATGCATTCGGTCGCAGTTAAGAAAAAAAGTTAAGCATTGAATTAAAATATGGAGACTAAAAGGCTTAAAGACAAAACTGTTTTTATAACAGGAGGATTATCTGGAATTGGAAAAGCCTGCGCTGTTGCTGCTGCTAAAGAGGGCGCCAATGTAGTGGTTGCTGACTTACGATCCGTTACCATCGATTCAGCAATGAGAGAAATTCAAGGTGAAAATGATACTGCGTCTTTTATTGAGTGTGATGTCGCATCGATGGCAAGTGTGGAGCATGCCATTGCTGACACCATAGACAAATTTAAAACACTTGACGTGGCACTAAATGATGCAGGTATTGGAGGAGAATCGACTCCTATTGCAGAGATGACCGAAGAGATTTGGAATCAAACTATGCGCATCAATCTCACTGGCGTTTTTAATTGTATGAAGCATGAATTGGTTTATATGAAGAAGCAAAAGGGAGGGACAATTATTAATATGTCGTCAATTCTAGGAAAGGTAGGATTTGCTGGATCTGCTGCGTACGTGGCCGCGAAGCATGGTGTGATTGGGCTTACAAAAACAGCAGCGCTTGAGTATGTGGGGCATGGCATTCGTATTAATGCACTATGCCCTGGATTTATTGATACCCCTCTATTAACGAAAGGTGGTATTAACGACAATGAATCTGTTAAACAAGAAATTATGGCATTGCACCCAATGAATCGATTTGGTAAAGCAGCTGAGATCGCAAGTGCATTTATGTTTCTTGCAAGCGATGAAAGTTCATTTGTTACCGGCACTACTTTGGATATTGACGGTGGATACTTATCGAGATAATGAAGTAAATTTAAATACACACCTAAAAACAATTACTATGACAACCTTAACATCAGAGAATTCAACAGGCGTTAATAAAGAAGGGAACAAAGTAAATTTGCCCCTTAAATATTTAACAGCAACTTCCATAATGGAAGACAAAGTAATCAATACCGAAGGCGAAAAGCTTGGTGGCGTAAAAGATATCATGGTGGATATCACTACAGGTAAGATTGAGTATGTAATAATCGAGTTTGGTGGATTTCTAGGTATTGGTGAAAAATTCTTTGCAATCCCTTTTAAACTTTTAACGATCAACACAGAGGAACATGCATGGGTGCTCGATCAGAAAAAAGAATCGTTAGAAGCCGCGCCTGGATTTGATAAAGATCATTGGCCTAAAACAAATTCTCACGAGTACGATTTATCGGGTGCATATTGGGGCGGATTTATGGGAGCAAATACCGGTGGTGGCGGAAGCGGATATTAAATTTAAATTAAAAAATTTCCCATGTTCATTCTTTTAGTTGGCGCTTAAATTAAAATGGGAAATTAGAAAACTATTTTTTAATCATTAAAATGCTTCTGCCTTATTAAATAGGTAGAAGCATTTTTTAATTGAAGATAAAATTACCTTACTGTAATTCTTAACAATTAGCATACTACACGCCCGAATGTTAATAAATGATTACATGTTTAGAATTTTGCTTGGAGAAACACGAAGAGATCTTTTACTAGTTCGCTTTTTAAATGAGTTATCATATAAATTAAGCCACAATCACCGCCCTAAAATAATTCCCACAAAAGACGTTGCAGCACGGTGAAATGTAAAAATTGGAATTCAACGCGGCATTAATTATTCTCGAAAGGAAAGATGTTAAATTAAATGGCTCCTTCTTTTATTGCTTGTTCATATTCGCACATCATTGAATAAGGAAAAATACTTACTCCGACCTTATCAAAAACATTCTTTAAATTCTTTATCACAATGAGCACGTACTTCAATGCATCAACTTCATTTGAGAAGAGCGAGCTTCTCTTTAGTTTTTCATTGCAAACGTTCTCCACCAATTCATCTAAGTGACCAACTGCTTCTCCTTTGTCACTTGATTTCCAGTAATGTAAAAGCATCACCTGAAGGTTGTACGGCAATTTGCTCGTTGCATCATCCATTTGTTTTAATGA
>JBBRFY010000078.1:0-17344 GCA_038241205.1 Cytophagales bacterium | reverse complement strand
GATTTTTGGTTCATTATTTTTATTGAGATTTGGACTCTTTAAAAACATGTTGATATGACAAAAGCAATTCCTTCCTTCTTAATCATTTCCCTCATCCTTGTTGGCTGGTCATGTTCGGAAGACATATCAGATTGTCCTACGCGCATGTGTATAGTTGCAGGCGGTTGGCAGTTGACGGAGGTGTATGTTGATAATACAAAGGACAAAAGCAATCTGAATCAGTTCAGGTTGATCCTCAACATGCCTTCGTCACCAACCGCCACCACATCGGGCTTTACCCGCACACAAGTAAGCGGCAGCACCGACACGGGAACCTGGTCGATTGAAAACAACGAGACCGTCTTACGGCTGATACCCGGCAATGATCCAACATTCACTGAAGACTGGATTATTGAAAGCCTCACACCGCGTAAAATGAAACTCATCATCAACCGTGATGTGAGCATCAAACAAGGGCCATCCAAAATTGAATTTATCCTTGAACCGTTTTAATAATTTATTATGAGCAGTATTTCCAAATTCGTCACTCCTACCTTACGGCAGGCAGGCGTCATTTCACATACGTCATTTGTCATTGGATTGGCGCTTATTTTTATTTGTCCATTCACAACCTTCTCCCAATCCTTGTATGTAGGCGGAAAAGCAGGGCCAACGTTTTCAAATTACAAAACCAAAACCCCGTGGAAGGAAGTCTCCAACATTGGTTATTCCGTTGGGCTTACAGCGTACAAACAAATGCGCGACAACATTGGCATCAATCTCGAACTGCAATACATTCAAAAAGGATACTATCATAAAATATGCAACACCATTAGTGATAAGCTTCAGGCGAACTACATTGAACTTCCAGTGATGATGGACTATACCTTCATAGTACCTGCGCTAAAGAATTTTAAAGTGCATGCCAATCTGGGTTTTTATGCAGCCTATTGGATGAGTGCCAAATATAAAATGGAAGGCTTTGATGAAAGTAGTGAGGATTTTGATTTCGAATCAAGCAAAGCGTCACGCTTTGACTTCGGACCTAATGCAGGCGGACGAATCGAATATATTTTAAAGAACGGCAGCCTCTCGCTCGACTTTCGCTACGAAATCGGTTTAGTTGATTTACAAAAAAGGATTAACGATGACACTGCCAATACCAATCGTGCACTTATTATTGGTGTAAGTTATTTGAAACTGTTGGGGAAATAATATCCGACTAATAAAGTTATGGCGTTACTAAGGTTGATCGCTGAACGAATCACAATAAAATTTCTAATTCTATGAAGCCTTTATTTTTACTTACAATACTGATACTCTATTGCTTCACCTGCGTTGAAGTTTACGCCCAGAATCTGAACATTGTTAGCATCAGTCCACAGGCAAATGCGAATAATGTGGCACGCAATGCCAACATTAGCATAACCTTCGATCTTGCTATTGATGCAGCTACTTTAAACAACGCCAGCATAATTGTGCGCAGTAGCCAAACCGGTGTTGTCAAAGGTGTATTAACGGGTGGAGGCACTACTACCATAACTTTTAATCCTGATAATAATTTCAGATTGGGTGAAGTGATTTCATTTACCGTAAACACCTTACTGAAAAGTCCTACTAATTTAAACTTGGTAAGAGGGCATACGTATTCGTTTACCGTGATAACCGGGCCACCTCCTGCGGCAACCGTTACCTTAGCTCAGCGCCATGTGGCCTTCGATTTTATCAGACCAGAAAATACAGCATCGATAGATTTTGAAGGTGATGGCGATCTTGATTTTATTGTAACGGGTGAAGTTGGGCTTGGCTCACAATATACTTATCTATATAGAAACGATGGCAATCAGGAATTTTGTAAAAGGGATAAGCCCGTAGGCCAAAACATTAATGTAGAATTATATGATATTGACGGTGATGGTGATCTGGATTGTTTTTCCTCAGGTGGTAATGGTGTGAATTTAGATTGGAACAGAAACGAAGGCGATGAAGGTTATTTTACCAAAAGACCTATCATAGCAAACAATGATATTTCTTGGACGGTAAGAGGAAACGATCTTGATAGTGATGGTGATGTTGATCTTGTGGCCATGATGGGCAATGGTAATGGCACAAGCAATATAAAGGTTTACCGAAATAATGGCGCGGGTGTTTTTTCATCTCCCCTAAATCTTTCCACTCCCTCAAACGGATTTGAAACTGAAACCTATCTACACTTAGCAGATATTAATACCGATGGGGCAATGGATATTCTGGCCTATCGCTACAATAGCAAAAACCTGGTTTGGTATCAAAACAACGGGTCGCAGGTATTTACTGAGAAAATAATTATTAATAAACCTGAAAATCAAAGACTCTCAACTGCCGATGTAGATGGCGATGGTGATATCGATATTTTATCAGTGGGTAATTCATCTGTTTTAGAATTAGCCTGGTACGAAAATGATGGCAACGAAAATTTCACCACACATGCTGTTACCGTAACAAATATTAAAGGTGTGAGGTTAGACCATATTAAGGCTACCGATGTTGATGGCGATCTTGATATGGATCTGGTGTCTGCAGCGTATTGGTTTGAAAATGATGGCAACGAAAATTTTACCCAACATCCCATTAACGAAGGCATGAAGACCGGTCTTATAACAGCTAGCTATGGCGACTTAGATAACGATGGTGATATGGATTTGATAACCACCGGTATCGGGTATAACTGGCATGAGAATGTACGCTTTATGAAGGTTACCGCTATATCGCCGGCCAACGCTGGCTTTAGTGTTGCCGCCAATACCAACATACAGATAACTTTCGATCAAGTAATTAATCCGGCAACACTCAGTACCAAGTCGATTGTTGTTACCAGTAAATGGCGGGGCGTTATACCCGGCACATACAGCGGTGGCGGAACAAACACAGTTACTTTTAATCCTACTACTGATCTGTTGCCCGGTGAGGATATTGAAGTGGCTGTTACACACAGGGTGCGTAGCCTATCAGGCCATGCGTTGGAAATTAATTATGGAATAGATTTTAAAGTTAAAGTTTCGGTAGCGGGTACGCCTACCTTTTCAGCCTCTCAAGTTATTGCCCATACCAGTACGCCAACAGGAATGGACATAGCCGATATGGATGGCGATGGTGATATTGATGCTGTGTCATGCTCATCAACTGAATTACTATTGCACTTAAATGACGGCACTGGAAATTTTACCACCACTGCCATACCCATCACGATTGTACCCAAAACTGTATTCGCTACTGATTTTAATAAAGATGGAAAGATGGATATTATGGTAAACGCAAGCCTTACCTATATCTATCTAAATGATGGCAGCCAGAATTTTACTGAAACCTTGGTGTCAGTACAAGGAGGAACGCTTAACATGCATGGGTTTGGTGATGTAGACCGTGACGGTGATACAGATATAATTTATGGTGGTAGGTGGGCAGACCGCACCTGCGATTTTTTTAATCAAGGCTCAACCGCCAGTACGGGCACAGGCAACACAGAGAAGATAGCCGACCTAGATGGTGATGGAGATATAGATTTTATGAAATCCACCAATATTTCAGTAGTAAATCTGAATGATGGCTATCTCAACTGGACAGCATTAAATATTGATGGGTTAACTGTATCGACAGATCTTGCCGATTTTGATGGCGATGGTGATTTTGATATAATATCTTCACTGAATGCCCTTGCGTGGTATGAAAATAAACTGAATACAGCTAGCAAAAATTTCGGCACCAGAAAAACGTTTGGTACATCGCTAAACCATAGTTGGGTAACGGCTGCTGATTTTGATGGCGATGGCGATGCAGATGTAGCTGCTGTTAGCCAAAGCGCAGGCCGTGTAGTCTGGCATAAAAACCAACTTAACGAAGCTTCAAACGATTTTAGTGCTGCACAGTTTATACCCAATTCTGGTAACCCACTTATTGTGAAAGCTGCTGACTTGAATGGAGATGGCACGCTGGATTTAATGATACTTTTTAATGCAAATAAACTTGCCTGGTATGCTAATAATGGTGCCACCTGCCCTGTCCCCCAAATTACTTCACAGCCACAAAGTACATCAACTTGTATAGGATCAGATTATACATTATCAGTGACAGCTACAGGCAATCAACCCTTATCGTATCAGTGGCAAAAGAATAATGTTAATATTAGCGGGGCTACCTCGTCATCTCTTATATTAATTTCTCTAGATCAAAATGATGCAGATAATTATCAATGTGTGGTAACCAATACTTGTGGCGTAACCACAAGTGCAAAAGCTTCCGTATCGGTAGTTGCACCACCAGCACCACCTACTGGTATTGGAAGTGCTTCTTGCGTAGACGCTGCCATTACCTTAACAGCTTCCGGTGGAACCAACGGACAATATCGTTGGTATAATGCATCGAATGTTATTATCGCGGGGCAAACCAACAGCACATACGTAACGCCTGTTATCAACACCACTACAAACTATTCCGTAGCCATCACAAATGGTTCATGCGAAAGCACAAAGACATCTGTCACCGCTACTATTCAACCTTTGGCCAAACCAATACTTACGGCATCCAAGCCCATTACAAATAATGCAATTAATATTTGCACAGGTGATGATGTAATCCTGACTGCACCGGCTGGCTTTCAAACATACGTGTGGTCTACTGGAGCAGGCACACAACAAATCACAATAAACACAAGCGGCACCTATACCGTCACGTTAAAAGATGCCGGTGGCTGTACAAGTTCGCCATCTGATCCGGTCAACATAAATATTAATCCCTATCCGCTTGCCGATATAACATTTAGCGCATCAAGCCTTTCAGCTTCGCCTGGCGATAGCTACCAGTGGTATCAAAATAATGAACCTTCTACAAATGGTAATGCTCAAACATTTGATCTTTCACTTTTGGAATATGGAGTATACAAAGTAGATGTAAGCACCAAAGGTTGTACTACTACATCTTCAGATTTTGTTTACTTAATTACTGGTTATGAAACACAACAGAACGGTTGGAAGGTGTTCCCAAATCCCTTTACAAACACGCTAACGGTTAAACCCCCTTCACAACAAAAAGCGCAGATTGAAATAATAGATATACTTGGAAGATCGGTGAAAAGATTTTCCATTAATGATATAGCTGAGTTGCCCGTCCAAGATATCAGTCAGGGCACTTACTTTCTGATTATTAAAACCGATAACAAAGTATTACAAGTCAGAATAACAAAGGCACAATAGCATGAAACCAACCCGCTACTTCTTTACCGTATGTATATGTATGGCCTTTAGCTGCGCTATTGGTAAATCGAATGAGCGATCATTTGCCTCCACTATAGCTGAAAAAAGCCACCCTTCAGAAAAGCATGAGCATAAAAAATGTCTCGAAATTGTCAAAGAAATAATTGAAAATTAGACCACCTATAAAAACAAAAGAACTAATGAGCGGGTAGCAGCCATTGAAAAAAATGGGGGGACGCTTGCGATAGAATTGGAAGGAAGTCCAAATCCTGATGATTATCCAAACTTCACTTCCGAGACCTACGATTTTAAAATCTTTGAAAGTTATAAAGACCGTAGTGTGGTAGTCGAAAGGTTTAAGTTTGATCCTACAAGCAAAAAATTGTTCATCTATGATCCTATTGAAAACGAATTGAATCCAATAGATTTTAATACGGACTTGTTGTTCCCATTTGATAAGCTTTGTGGCTCAGCGATTCCAGTCATTGCAGCTGTGGGCGGAGGAGGCACCAATGTGGATTGGAAAACCTTAGAAAAAGAAGCCAATGATGATCCTGATGGACCTGGTTTTTTTTATGGTGACTGCGTAGAATCAGTTTCAACAGGTGGGGCATCATCAACACTGGCATCACAAGGAAAAAACAATTATGATCTGAAGAACCTCTCTGATTCCAACCCCATGACAGCATGGGTAGAAGGAAACCCCGATTATGGCATTGGAGAATATTTTGAATTTACCGGACCGAATGTAAACACTATATACAACGGTTATCAGTCCAGTTCAACCAACTGGAAAAATAATTCAAGGGTAAAAAGGTTTAAAGTATATAAAAACAACAAACCGTTATGCTTGTTGGATTTGACAGATGAAATGGGCGTTCAAATATTTGAGCTTCCACGTACAGAAGATGGGTCAAACGTTTCACATAAATTCAGATTTGAAATCGTTGATGTTTATAAAGGATTAAAATATTCAGATGTAGCCATCTCTGAAATCCAACTTACGCAATGTTGTATGATAGGCGATACTCGTATTCTTAGCGTCTCCGATCAAACTGATATTGCTGCTGTTGAACAAGGAAACATTATTTATGGTGTTGACCTCGCTTCGGGTACCGTCACGAAGTCAGAGATTCTTAAGGTAACTAAACAAACTCATTTGACTGTGATTCGAATCTCAACAGATTCTCTGCAAATTGAAGTAACACCGAATCACCCACTCTACCTGAAAGAGCATGGTTTTATTTCTATTGAAAGGTACATGCAGACAAAAGGCCTTAACAACTATCAGGATTTAGTGAACACAACTGAAGTACTGACGCTGAGCTCAGAAATAAGCAACCCGCTATACAAAAAAATAATCAGCATAGAAGAAATTCATGGTGTGTTTGAAACGTACAGCATTCTTAAATTAAATACAGGAGAAAACTATATCGCCAATGGGTTTGTAACCCGGACATACTAGTGATTTTAGCCCTATCGCGCATCACATCATTATGCGATTTCCCGCCAAGGTAAATGTATGGAGTTTTAGGGTATGAAAAAGATCCCATTAATTCCTACAATCATTCTAGCATTTTTTCTTTTGTTTGCGCATCCTGTATCCGCACAGGAAACTGCAGTACTGGATTGGGCTAAACGAATGGGAGGAACGGGTAGTGATGCCGGGCAACAGATTACTTTGGATGCTGCTGGCAATATCTACACCACCGGGGCTTTTTCTGGAACCGCTGACTTCGATCCGGGTGCAGGTGTCTTTAATTTGACTTCAACCGGTGGTAGCGAGACTTTCATTACCAAACTCGATCCGAATGGAAATTTTATCTGGGCAAAATCCATGGGCGGAAATAGCTATGATGGTGGCGCTGGCATTGTTGTGGATGCATCCGGAAATGTATATATAACGGGCGGCTTCGCTGGCACGGCAGATTTTGATCCGGGGCCGGGCACTTTTACAATGACCGCAGCCACCACTGGACAAGCTGATATTTTTGTTGCAAAGTTAGATGCGAATGGAGACTTTGTTTGGGCAAAGGGAGTAATAGGTGGTACTTGGTGGGACAATGGACTTAAAGTTGTTCTTGACGCCAGCGGAAATGTGATAGTCGTTGGTCGGGTTTACTTTCAAGGCGGAGCAAGAGACTTTGATCCGGGACCTGGTACCTTCTTCGTAACGATAGGCCATGAAGATATTTTTATTCTGAAGCTCGACAATGACGGAAACTTTATATGGGTAAAAACCATGGGTGGTGTTGACGAAGATCGTGGTTATAGCATTGTGCTAGATGCTGCCGGAAATATCTATACCACTGGATACTTTGAAAGTACTGCCGACTTCGATCCAGGTGTAGGTGTATTTAATATGACAGCTTCAGGAGATTGGGATGTTTTTATTTCCAAACTTACGAATGATGGAGATTTTGTTTGGGCGAAGTCAATGGTCAATAGTAATCCCACATATCATACCGATGGAATTTACGGTAGCAAGATTGCACTCGATGCTGCTGGCAATGTGTACACAACAAGTCGGTTTAATGGCACTGTAGATTTCGATCCAGGCGCAAGCATATCCAACTTAACCTCAGTGGGCGGTTTCGATATTTATATTTCTAAACTAACGACTAATGGAGATTTTGTCTGGGCAAAATCTATGGGTGGTGCTGGTTATGATGAAGGATTAAATATTTCGATTGATGGATCAGGAGATGTTTATGTATCTGGATTATTTACGCAGACTGTTGATTTTGATCCGGGAGCTGGTATCTATAACCTAACATCGGTCGGCAGTAATGATATTTTTATTACCAAACTTGATACCAATGGTACTTTCGAATGGGCGAGATCACTGGGTGGTACTGGTGATGACAGGAGTCTTGGTCTTGTTTTAGATGCAACAGGAAATCCTTACTTGATGGGCTGGTTTCAGGGCACAGCTGATTTTGATCCGGGAGCTTGTACCTACAATCTTATCAGTGCAGGTTCGTACGATATTTTTGTTCAAAAACTTAAACAAGTAACTGTAATACCCGCTCCAACTATTACTTCCTTCACACCTTCAACTGGTCCGGTGGGAACCAGTGTTACAATTACCGGAACAAATTTCAGCACCATACTTACTGATAATGTTGTAAGCTTTTTCAACACGGTACCTGTAACGGTTACAGCAAGCACAGCAACGAGTATTACTGCTACCGTACCAACAGGTGCCATCACCGGGAAAATATCAGTAAGTGTAAATTGTGTTAGTGTAATCAGCACAAATGATTTTACGGTAACAGCCGGACCCGTTATTGCAATAAATCCTCAACCAGCCTCATCAGCAGTTTGTGCTGGAGCCATTGCAAGTTTTACATTATCTGCATCGGGCACAACCAACCTTACTTATCAATGGCAAAAATTTAATGGTACAGCATTCGCCAATATTTCAAATGCAGGTGGATATTCAGGGACAACAACATCAACGCTAAACATAAACACTACCGGAAATTTTGGTGCGGGTGATTACCGATGTTCTGTTTCAGGAGACCTTGCCACTACAGTATTTTCACAAACTGCTTCATTAACCTTTACGACCAGTACTACCCTTGCGGAAATAACTTCTAATGGAAATATATTGACCGCTTCTGCCGGAGACAGCTATCAGTGGTACCAAAATAACGAAGCTGTTACCGATGCCGTTAACCAATCGTTCGAGTTCAATGCGCTGGAGTACGGAGTTTACAAAGTTGATGTAACAGCCAAAGGTTGCAAATCCACCTCCGATGAATTTACCTATCTCATAACAGGTTTCGAAGATACCGCGAGTGGATTAAAAATATATCCTAATCCCACCACTGATAAATTGATTGTGGAAACAAATCAGGACGCGACATTTTTAATGTATGATATGCTCGGAAGAAATATCAAACAATCTCTATTGAAAGCACATTCAATCAACGCTATTTTAACACACGATCTTTCAACCGGGCAATACATTGTCTTAATTCAATTAGCAGAAACAAAAAAATATTTCAGAATACAGAAAGATTAGCCAGTATAACGAAAGATTAAAAAAAGTGAATCCTGTGAAAATAATAGCGGTTATACAAGAATAGAATTCTCAGTCTCTTTTATTTTTCGCGCGCGGTACGTCACTGTGCTGTTTCCTATATACAACAATGCAAGACTCACCCAAGCACACGCAGCCATCATTGCCACCATTGGAATTGCTGTGTTATTATGTAACACACTTACTATGGCCGATATAATTCCACCTGCACCCAACCGCCAACTTCCCATCAATGCAGAAGCACTGCCCGCATTATTTGTAAAGGGCGCGAGTGAAAGCGCAGACGTATTCGGCCCGTTTAATCCCTGACCAGTAAGAAAAATAAACATAAGCGTGATGAGCATGTATATATTGTACCAACCATAATATGTTCCAATCACCAGAATTAAGCCAACTGCCGATTGATATACCAATGAGAATTTTATGATTTGTTCACTCTTATACTTTTTTAAAAGAATGTGATTGAGTTGTGTGCTTCCAATCATCGCGAACGCTAGAAAAGCGAAAATCCAACCATACTGTTGTTCCGTTACCTTATACATATTCATGAACACATCGGCCGATCCGGCAATGTAAGCGAATGGGGCGGCCGTTGCCAAACCGCCTGCACCTGCATAAATTAAAAACTGAGGTTCTTTAACAACGGTATAAAAATTACGGAGCACAGCTTTCGGTTTTAGCGACATAGAAGTATCTGCGCCTCTGCCTTCTGGTAACACGAAATAAACAGCAGCCATTATCAGTATAGTAATTCCTCCTAACACTAGAAATACATATTGCCAACCGAAAGCGGCAGTCATGTAGCCACCAACGGTTGGGGCAATCATTGGCGAAACCGATATGACGAGAATGATGAGTGAAAAGGCTTGTGCCGTTTTATTTACGGGAAACAAATCGCGCACGAGCGCTTGCGCTGCAACAATACCTGCGCATCCGCCAAGTGCCTGAAGAAAGCGCATTGCGATTAGTGACGTAATTGAATCGGTAAACGCACAGCCAATAGAGGCGAGAACATAAATGGCAAGACCTACATACAATGGTTTCTTTCTTCCGAAACGATCGAGCAATGGTCCATAAATTAACTGACCAAGTGAAATACCTATTAAATAAGCAGTAAGCGAATATTGAACCCGATCGATAGTAGTATTCAAATCTTTTGCAATGGCAGGAAAGCCCGGCAAATACATATCAATCGAAAATGGACTAATAGTAGCTAACGCTCCTAGAATAAGAATCAGGAAAAAATAGTAGCGTTGTTTCGAACTCATATAATGCCGCAAAGATAGCAGTACGAAGGTCTAACGTAATTCGTTCAAGCCGATAATATTATTTTTTTTATAACCAATAGTAGAATATAACCCTAAAGTAATTCTCAATACGATCAACCATAGCTTCGTTGCAAGGTATTAGTGCCTCGATCAGTGTGAACTGAATCTGAAGCTTTGCAGGAAAATTCATCTTGGTCTATCCCGCAGATTTAGCTGATTGAAAGGCACGCAGATTTTCGCAGATGTGTTTCAATCGTTACCAGTTGATTAGTCGAGCAAGAACACGAACGATGCGCATAATCGAGTATTAATTTAAATGAGCGAAAGACAAGTAATCTCGTGAAAGCCTTAACTTCATTGTACCTCAGGTTCTTCAAATAATTCGAACGTAGCCAATAAACTCTCCAAATAGCAATCATGTCCCAACGGTATCCAACGTTTGATTTTTAAAGATGTAACTTCTCTATTGATCAGAGAGTCTTCAAAGTATTCTATAATCTCTGGCAATACGCAACAGCATTTGCAAACTGGTGGCGCGAAATTTCTTGAACATGTTTTTTCGATGTGTCTCAACCGTTAACGGACTTAGAAAAAGTTTTTCTGCAATCTGTGGGCCGTTCAATCCGTCCGACAATAGACGAAGGATCTCTTTTTCACGTCTTGTCAATACGGGAGTAGAATTAATTGAACCTAATCGATGAAATTGCTCCAGTACCTTTTCGTTTGCTGCCTTGCTTAAATAAACCTTGCCAGACAACACCGTGGTAATTGAGTCGATCAAATCTGAGCGCTCCATATTTTTGAGAAGATAACCATTACCTCCACGCTGAAGTAATCCTGTAATGATGCCGGCTTCATTCGTAGAAGTCAGTCCAATAATCTTCGCTCCTTTATTTAGGTTTCGAATAGCTTCGCATAACTGAAGTCCATCAATATCGGGGAGACTAATATCCAATAAAATAATCTCGGGTTGATGTGTCTCTAAAAAAAGAAGTGCGTCCTTACCTGTTTTACAGATTCCAATAATTTCCAAATCGGGTGCGTGCTTTACCATCGCGCCAATGCCATCGGCTACTAAGGGGTGATCATCAATTACCAGTATTCGAATCATAAACAAATATCATCAATTAAATTCGCCTCAGGCTTCATGCCTGAACCATAAACATTTAGATTAGTGTATTTCTCTAGACAATTTTTATCATGCATAATTACGCCCTTATTCGTTGATCAAAAAGTCCATCATCACGGTAGTGCCTACTCCTTTTTCTGAATCGATTGTCAGGTGTCCGTTTAGATAATCAACACGGCTTCTCACGGTTTCAAGTCCTGCATGTTTCGTATCATCTGATGATCTTGTATTAAACCCTTGTCCATTATCCTCAACTACAACACTCAAACGGTGGCCATCTTTAATAAATTGAATGATTACTTCAGAAGCTTGCGCATGTTTCATAATGTTGTTCAGTAATTCCTGAATAATGCGGTATAACATGATTTCAGTATTTTCACTCAGGCGATCATTTAGATCATGCACTTCTAATGAAACTTGAATGAGTTTTCCGGCCGTTATATGATCACACAAATCTTTCAGCGCATTAACCAACCCCAGCTTCATCAACACTTCTGGCATCATGCTGTGTGCAATGCGTCTTAATTCTACTGAAGCAGAATCAACCAGTGAAAAACTTTTTTCAAAAAGTGTGTGCTTGTTTAATTCCGGCACCTCATGTTGCAACGCACTGAAGTGCATCTTTACCGTTGAAAATAATCCGCCAAGACCATCGTGCAGATCACGCGCAATGCGTGTGCGCTCTGCCTCCTGTCCATTAATCATCGACTGAAGTGAAACAACTTGCTGTTGGCGTTCTAAAAATTTAATCTGTTCTTGTTGAAGTAGCTGTTCACGCTCTGCAATACCTTGTTTGTTTTTGCTGTTGCGATACAATAACCCAAGGATGATCAATAGTGCACTCGCTGCCAAACCTCCTAACACTAAATATCGATCACGTTTAACAACCGCCAATTGCTTTTCCGCATTCGTTAATGTTAAGGTAGCAATCTCCTTTTCATTTTTATGATGTTGGTATTTTGATTCTAATGATACGGTAATTTGTTGCGTCTCTTTATTCGTGGCACTATCTGCATACAACTTGTTAAGCTCAGCATATTCTAGAGCATTTTTAAAATCTCCTTTTTGTGATGATACATTCTTCAGAACGTCATACGTATCGGCCACTACTTTATACATCTTTAGTCGCTTTGCAATATCGTTCGACTCTTTGGCGAACTTTTCTGCTTCATAATATTTTTTTGTTTTAAAATAAAGTTGTGCAATATTATCACCGGCTTGTGCTTTCAGAAAATTATTACCGGTACTATCGCAAAGCTGATATGCCTTACTATAAGATGACAACGATTTCGGAAAGTCATTTATGTTTTCATAATAGTATCCTTCATTATTAGCAACCAGGCTGGTAAGCACAACATTGTTCAAGGGCTGGTTAATCAAAATGGCTGAATCCAAATACTTCTTCGCTGCTTTATTATCTTTCAATTTTACATATGCATCAAAAATATCCAGATGGAGAAGAACTCTGTAGCGTGATTCATTTGGATAATTTTTTAGCATCAAGGCTTTTTTTTCATATTCAATTCCCTTTTCAAGCTGCTCTTCTGCAATTAAATTATGACCAATGTTACCATACGTTTGAGGCAATAGTTGTCTTAGTTTTGCAGAAGTGGATTGATCAATCAGGCCGGCCGCTTTCATAAGGTATTCAACTGCGGTGCTGTAATCTGATTGGTAATTACATAACATGGCATTTGCATTATAACAATTGATCTGCAAAGCCGTGTCTTTTATTACTGGCATAAATTCTTCTGCTGCATCAAGATAAAATTTAGCACTATCGTATTGAACAAGATTTGTGTACGTGAGGCCTAGGTTATAATGAATGCGTGCAAAACTCTTTTTGTTATCCAATTCACGCGCAATCGAAAAAGCTCGTTTAGCATATTTCAATGTGGAATCATATAATCCTCTCTCAAAATAATATCGCTGAAGGTTGATTAAGGTATTTACTGAATTGCTATCGATTTTATTTTTATTGGCAATAGTCAACAGACTATCGAGATAATACTGTTGGTTACTTTGCGCGCAAACTTTTGGAATAGTAGCGATACAAATCAAAACAAATAAAACGCGTACTGAGTCTTTCATATCAAATGTATTTGCTCGTTGCAACAATGTTCAATTGCACCTAACTCGGAAACCACAGAGAACGCAGCGGTTCGCAAGGGTTATGATGAAGGGCGATGTTATTTCCATTTTTAAAATATATTGCACGCGCGAAAGGTAATTGATTTTAACGCTGTGTTTTACAGTGTGCTTTGTGGTTCAATCCATTCTAAATTGATATACACGCGCAATAACATTTTTCCAAATTACATTAATAGCTGTATTCCACTTCTACCTGCATTCAGGTATTTTTTATTCTTATAATTCACTGTTTTCAAGTATTGGATCGAGCTTATATCACCTTCACCTTTATGAGCTTTGAAACGGCACTTGAATAATGGAGAGCATTAGCAACTAAACAGAATATTCATATGAAACGCACACACATTTTAACCTTACTCCTGCTCACAGGATCTACATTCTTCGGCTCAACAACGTTTGCACAAGTTGGCATACAGGCGGGGGTCATTGGTGTGCTTGGCGAAAGCTTCAGTACCCATGACTTAAATGACAAGCTGGGAGGCACCTACGGTTTTACGGCCGGAGTTCTATACGAACTGCCACTAACAAGCATTCTCACTTTGCAGCCCTCATTAAACTGGCTCAACAAATCGTGGAGCGATGAACTTGACGATGGCGTTGAAATTACAAAAACAAAAATGATCGTCAACTACCTGGAGCTCCCTATTCAGTTGGTGTTACGACAACCCCGTGTATCAGGATTCTTCATTGGTATTGGGCCTTCGATTCTTTATGGGCTATCCGGAAAGCGAACCGTTACCGTTGACGGATCGCAGATAATAAGCGATGATTATGTATTCGGAAGTGAGGAAGGCTCAGAGCAAAAAATAACACTTGCCCTTAACGCTATGGCCGGATACTCTTTTGGTAAGATTAAACTGCACCTAAATTATAGTAAAGGCATTACGAATCAGCCCGGAGAAGGAAGTGACTTTGGCAATGACGGCCATCTGGCCTTACGCTTTGGCTATGTGTTTTCAACCAAATAGAGCAAACACCAGCGAGCAAATCTGTTTTTGTTATCCAGTTCACGCACAATCGAAAATGCACGTTTAGCATATTTCAAGGTGGAGTCGTACAATCTTCTTTCAAAATAATATCGCTGAAGGTTTGTTAAGGCATTTACTGAATTGCTATCGGGTCTATTTTTATTGCCAATAATCAACAGGCTATCCAGCTAATGTTGTTGGTTGGTTTGTGCGTAGGTTTCTTGTGCGTCAAGAAAATTAAACAGAAAAATAAAAACCAGCAGAATACGCATCAGATGAAAATCATTTGTTCGAAATGATTGAGTGCCGGTAGAAAAGCGGGTAGTTTTAATTCATTATTTACATCTACATCAACCTCTATTGAATATGAAAAAGCTCTCTCTTTTTTCTATCGCTTTTATCTTAATGATCAGTGCCTTGGCCCCAGTTCGGACGGTAAGTAACATACCCTCAACGTTGGCTCAATTCAATACCATACAAGCCGCTATCGATGCCAGTAGTAGTGGAGACTCTGTATATGTATATGGAAGTCCGAATACCTATGCAGCATTTACTATTCAGGATAAAAAGATTACCGTAATCGGACCAGGTTGGTTGCCCGATAAAAACTTTCCACTTCAGGCGATTGTTAATGGAGCCTTTATTCGAAATTCCCCAGGCGGAGGAAGCCCTGACGGATCTGAGTTACAAGGGCTTGTTTTTGTAAGCACTGTCGCGCTCGCTCAAAGTGCCGTAGGGGGCGATATCGGCCCAAATAATCTTAGGCTAATACGATGTCAGTTTAATAGTGCTGTTCAGGTTGACTTGGCATCAAGCGGATTTTTATTCGAGGGATGCATATTTTACAACACTGTATCCTTCAATAGTTCAGTAACCTATCAAAATTTTTTGTTTCAAAATAACATGTACTTCTTTTCAGTCTGCTGTCTTAGTCAACAGATAAGTGGTTTGACAAACAGTGCTAATGTTCGCTTTGATCACAATTTATTTTATAGCTCCAATAAGGAGGAGGAGGAACCGTCTCCATGTTCAATGCGAACTGTCGATTTATTACACTCTCCAACAATATCTTTAATCAGGCGAATGCCGGTAATAACATAAGCTTTAGCACATTCAATAATAACATTACCAACAATGTAACGCTTAATGTCGCCAATGCTATTTCTAATGCAACTCCCTGGGCGGTGAACAGTAATGTAGACGGTGGTGGAAATGTATCGAATCAAAGCCCGGCAATGGGTGATCAAACTATTATTAACGGAAACAACAATAGCCCTACTCTAAACTTTACCATTGCCAGCGGACCGGCTAATAATTCTGGCAGCGATGGTAAAGACATGGGACTTCTCTTCGATGCTATCGGAAGTTTAAATTGGGCTAATAGTCGTAACAGTCGCTTGCCGCGAATTTTCAGCATGAACATTACAACGCCAACAATAACTCCTGGTGGTAGTTTGAGTGTGACCGTTGATGCGAGAAAAAGCAATTAATCATTTCAATGAGAATCCTCCAGAATTTTTGGATGCAGGATGCAGTCCACCGTCCACGGTCAACAGTCAACGGTAGACCGTGGACTGTCGACAGTCGGCTGCATTTACTATTTTTTTTTGTTAACACTAATATCTTCATCGAGCTTTGCACAGAACATAGTACGAGCAGAATATTTTTTTGATACCGATCCGGGTATCGGTAATGGAACATCAATCACACTTACACCAACGGGTGGCGATATTACTTTTACATCATCGATACCTACTCTTTCGTTGTCATCCGGATTCCATCAGTTGGCAATTCGTGTAAAAGCAAATGGTGGTAGTTGGAGTGAATTTGAAAGTCGTGGGTTTTACATAACCACATCCACTACCGATGTGGCTAATCTTTCTGCTGCAGAATATTTTTTAGATACTGATCCGGGGCAAGGGAATGGAACGGTTATTCCCATTACCTCTGGTGCAACAGCAAATTTTGTGGTCAGCGTTCCTACAACAAGCTTATCGAATGGATTTCATTTTCTGGCCATCCGCACCAAAGATCTAAATGGAAAATGGGGAGTGTTTGAGAGTCGTGGATTTTACATTAGTACGGCCACTGCAAACGCATCAGACATTATTGCTGCGGAATATTTTTTTGATACTGATCCCGGAAACGGAAATGGAACTTCTATTCCAGTAACGCCCGGTGCAGTTGTAAATTTTACTGCGAGCTTACCAGCCACAGGGTTACCTTCAGGATTTCATTTTCTTGCCATGCGCACAAAAGGTTCAGACGGGCGATGGGGCGTTTTCGAAAGTCGAGGTTTTTATATTTCGAGTTCAACAACCAATGTACCAAACGTTGCTGCAGCAGAATATTTCTTTGACACTGACCCCGGTGTTGGAAATGGCTTACCTATTTCAATTACCGCAGGCCCGAACATTAATTTTACAGCAAGTCTTCCAATTACAGGTTTGCCTACCGGATTTCATTTTTTGGCTATTCGTACAAAAGATTTGAATGGCAAATGGGGAGAGTTCGAAAGCAGAGGATTTTATATTTCACCCATCGCAGCAAATTCAAGCGATATAGTAGCTGCC
>JBBRFY010000077.1:0-17383 GCA_038241205.1 Cytophagales bacterium | reverse complement strand
AGTGGAGGCTAATGAGTTGGGTTTGCAATTCGTGCCGTTAAAAATTATCATCATAGCACTCGCTCTTTGTTCAATTAACTCATATCTACATGATTACATTAACCGATAAAACCATTGAAGTTCAGAAGGTCATTGACGCTGCATCAAGCCTTGATGCAGGCGCTGTAAATGTTTTTATCGGTACCGTTCGCAATAATGCCCAAGGCAAGAATGTTGTTAGGCTTGAATATGAAGCCTACGAAACGATGGCGGTTGCAGAAATAAAAAAGATTATAGACGAAGCTTCTCAACGCTGGCCATTGCTGGGCTGCGCTGTGACTCACCGCATAGGTACATTAAAACCGGGTGAGGTCTCAGTAGTAGTAGCTGCTTCTTGTCCGCATAGAAAAGAATCTTTCGAGGCGTGTCAATACATTATTGATACTCTAAAAGAGAAAGCAACAATTTGGAAAAAGGAAATTTTTGAAGACGGAGAAGAATGGATTTCTGCCATGCCAGAAATACCTTCTGTTAGTTGAAAATTAGCAACACACCCGTTACCAATGCCACTGCAAGCGCGTAAGCAAACACAAAAATAAAAATCAGATTTCTACTGATACGATTTAACAGAATTTCCGGAAGGAGAAACTTTGTAATGGACTTCATAAAGCAACTTTTAGATTAATAGACGTTGCAAAATTAGTACAACAACATCACCAGAATTTATTTTTGAATGATTTATTTTTTTATTGGTAAATGGTTCAAATCTGAATCAAAAAACCAGAAACTTGAACGGAGATTAATATCCAATCAACACAAAAGGCGCCCAGTAATATGGTGCATCATATTTACCTTCTTTGATGAGCTTAATTTTTGCCTGTCTTAAATTTTCACCGTAATCGTGTGCGGAAGCATTGAGCATATCGCTGTAAAAATTCTTCATCAGTTCCGAAGTGGATTGATCGGCAACGCTCCAAAATGAAACGACAATGTTTTTCGCTCCTGCATAAACCAACGCGCGAGACAGTCCTATAACACCTTCGCCTTTGGATATTTTACCCAAGCCTGTCTGGCAAGCGGAGAGTGTAACTAAATCTGCTTTTAATGAAAGGTTATAGATTTCTCCAGCAAATAAATTCCCATCCTCTGCAGTTGTAGTGGTTTGCAAAAATATTTTTGAAAGCTCTGCATTTTTCTCATCTACAATTCCATGGGTAGCAAAGTGTAAGAGGCTGAAATTTTTTAAGGTATCCGATTTAACAAGCATTTCGCTTGCTTCTTCATTTGTATATCGCGCTGATCTAAATTGTTTGGCGTTAAACAATCCAGCAATTTCATTTACTTCTAATTCCGTTCCGGGTAAATCGCTGAGGTAATCCTTCTCTGGAAAAATAATGGGCGCGCATAAAAAGATAGAGGGCGATGCCTGGTGTTCGCTTTTAACTTTTTTCTGAGAAATAAGTCGGGCGGAAAATTCATACGCGGTGCTAAAACGATTCAACACATAGGGTAATGATTGGTAGTTTAATTCGTTTGATCTCTTTGAAAATAACGTTTGCGTTTTAGTGAAGAGTGTTTCGAATGGAATAATACTCAAGCGCCCCGTAGGTAATATAACAAGCGAGGTAATAGACGAGGGTAGTTTCGGGATGAGAATAGAAGAAAGTGCTGTCGCGGAAAGTGTGTACGTTTTGATATCATGAAAATACAATCCGTTCCGCAGCCCTGTTATGTATCGCTCAAAATTTTTCGGAATAACGTGTGTGATGATTTTATATTTTTTTCTAGAAAGCTGGAAAATGTAAAGCGTATTATTATTCGCATCGCTGTTAATAAAGTAACTCAGAATTGCAGTATGAGTATTCAATTTCCGTTGAAGCGCGTCAACCGTTGGTGAAGCTGTATTGTATTTTAAATCAAAATATTCCGGATAGTTGCTTTCCAATTGTTTTATAAAAACTTCGTAAGCACTATTTAACGTATAGGTAGTCTCTTGTAATTTCTTTAATTCTTCCAGTGTTGGTTTTTGAGCAAGTTTCTGTGCCGTGAGCGCAATTGCTGATTTTAGTTTTTGTTCTTCCTCTAATAAATCACTCGGTATGCCCGCAAAAGATTTTGCATCAGACTCAGCAATGGCATCGAGTAAAACAGACGATTTACTTTTTTCAGCAAAGTAGAACGCAAGCAATTGAAACTTCTTTTTCTTAATGGCGCCAACGGATGCTTCATATGCTATACGTACTCCATCGGCATACACATCATTGGCAATTTGACCTAACGCCAGCTTGTCCGCTTCGCTTGTGCTTTGTTGCCGAAGCTTATCAATTAAAGTATCAGCAACCTGTAGCGTTTTTAACGCCAATTCTAAATTGGCAAGCTTTAACGTTTTGCCGAAGTATTCTGCTTCGAGTGCTTGCGCTTTAAACTCCAGCGAATAGAGTAAGGTATTTCCATTATAGAAATCGGTTGCCTTTGGATTTTTGTTAGTCTCTTTTGCATCGAACGAAATGGTATTCGCATTCATCGCTTCCTGATAGTGGAGTAGTCCATCTGCATACGCGCGTTGCGAAACTTTTACATTACCAATGTAATTTAATACGGAAGCAATTTCCGGATGTTTAATTCCATACACTTGTCTGTAAACAGTGAGTGCTTTTTCATAATACTCCAAGGCTACTTTTTGATTGCCCATTTTTTGATTTGTACGACCAAGATTAAAAAGCACAAACGCTTTTGTAGGATGCGCATTGCTATAAATTCTATCCCATACCTTCAATGCAGTTTCAAAATTATTAATAGCGTCACCATACAATTCAAGGTTACGATAGATTACGGCCATGTTTGTATTTACAATAGCAATTTTAGCATGATCTTTTCCGTGTAAGGTTTCATACATGCCAAGCGCTAATTCATAATAGGTTAAGGCTTTGTCATTGTCAACCTGACTATACACAAAACCAAGATCATTATAGGCTGCCGCAATTAATTCATGATTTGGCGGCAATATATTTTGTCGGATGCTCAAACACATTAGCATTTGCTCTTCCGCTTTTGAAAGTTTACCTGTAGTAAGGTAAACCTGACTTAAGTAGGAGAGGTTCTGTGCAGCCTCTAAGCAATTTAGATTTTTGGTTTGATCAAAATCATGCTGTGCTTTTTGAAGGGCTTGCAACGCAAAATCATTTCGACCTTGATTAAGATTTAGGAAACCTTCATTTGATTTGATAAGTGCAAGTATGTAGGCCGACTCCTTTATAGCAACAGCGTTTTGTTCAAGATTCTTTAGAATCTTTTCGGCTGCATCAAACTCACCAAGACGGATTAATGCTTCTGCTTTTTTATTTTTAAGAATGACTGCAATTTTCGGATTCTTTATTTTGGTCAGTTCAGAATCAATCCATTCAATCGCTTCTTTGTATTTTGAATCGAGTAAAAGATTATCAGCTTCTGTCAAGTCAGATACCTTAACGGCTTGGGCTGAAAGTAATACGGAAGACATTAGAAAAAATGTCAAAAGGAAACTCTTTTTAAAGTGCATCATACTAGAACCGGAAATAATAAGAGATAGTGGCAACGTCATGACGCGTTAGTCCATCGGGATTAACATCGCGATCCATAAGTTTTTTTCCGTATAAAATCCGAATCCCTGAATGTACATTGAAACTATAACCAACGGTTGCTATGGCTGATAATGCCATACCGGTTGTGCCGTCTGGTTTTACGCGAACAGGGTCAGTTAAAGGTTTTGCTGTAATTTCGTCACGATTGATTCGGTATATTGCAAGCATTCCGAGCGATGCATTAAATCGAGAGAATCGAAAGTTCCGTTCAGCGCGAAGCATAACGTCTGTTCCGCGCTTCAGTTCGTAGCACTGAGCATACGTACGAACATAATCCATACTGTTTCCATCCTGATAGACATCGTCCCATTGAGACCACGTAAATTGATTTTTGTTTTTATTAAAGGGGTGTTGAATACCTGTAGCAAAAAGCCAATTGCGATTGATCAATGATATGCCGGCAATGGCATCGTATGTACCCAGACTGGTTTGATAGTACATCGGATAGGATAAGCCATTGTCTTCATTTTTTAGGTTTGATCCGTTCGTTGGAATTTTACTACCAAGGGAAATATTGATATCGAATTTTTCGGAGGTAAAAATGTTTCGGGAGAGGCAGAGCGAAATATCACTAATGCCATTGGTGTTGCCGAAGTTTCCTTTGATAGCCTGAAAAGGAAGTTTTACCTGGAATGAAGTTTTGGAATCAAATACACTAAAATTTAAATCGGCAGTAGCTACATACACAATGGGCGAAGTGGTGGTGGTGCCGCGATAAAAACTTACCTCCATAGAGCGAAGACGAATCGGGATTTTTTTATTGAACGGCTGATCGGGTTTCATAGCACCCATCGTGCAAAACCCTGCATCGCTACAACCTTGCGAAATTGCCTGACCAAAGCACAGTAAAAGAAGTATGATGATGTAAAGTTTTTTAACGACCATAAAATTTTGAATTCTAAAAATCTAAAGTAGTTAAAAAAAAGAAAACCCAATCGTCTAACTGGGTTTCAAAATAGTATGATGAGAAGTTGGTAGTTACATTCCTAAAGATTGATTTTCAATAGAAGCCAATTCTAATATTTTTTCATATTCAGCAGGCAACAAATCGTTGTAAAAATAATGCACCGGGTCAACGTGACTTCCATTAATCAACACTTCGTAGTGTAAGTGTGGTGCTGTAGATAAACCGGTGTTTCCCACGTATCCAATTAAATCGCCTCGCTTAATGCGTTGCCCGGTTCGCACATTAAATTCGTGCATGTGCGCATAGCGTGTATGATATCCAAATCCATGGTCAATCTCTACTAGTTTTCCATAACCACTAAATTTCACTTCAACACTTTCAATCGTTCCATCGGCAGTGGCATAAATTGGCGTACCAATCGCGGCCGCGAAATCAATACCAGTATGTAGTTTTTTTACTTTGTAAATGGGGTGAGTACGCCATCCAAAACCAGATGCAAGCGCAACTAGTTGTTTATTTGAAATGGGTTGAATAGCTGGAATAGCAGCAAACAATTTTTCTTTATTTTCTGCAAGCTTCACTACTTCATCTTGCGATTTTGATTCGATGTAAAGTTTCCTTCGCAATAAATCAACTTTTTCATTCAGCAATAAAACCAAATCTTTATGTGCAATATTTTTTTCTTTTATGTCGGTGTAGCGATCTGTTCCGCCAACACCGGCTTCACGAATTGATTTTTCAATAGGCTCAGCACCCAACACTACGCGATAAATATTATCATCTCGATGTTCCATGTTGGCTAAGATGCTGTTCAGATTTTCAACATCATCCGACATTTTTTCGTAATAATATTCAAGCTCTTTTACCTCATTGCCCAGCATCACTTCTTTCGGTGATTCAAAATAATTTCCAAAAAGAATGAGCAGCCCCATGGCCATAACTACCGTAAGGGAGAGTAAGCCAAGCGCGTTTAAAACCACATCGCTTGATTTAGTTTTAACCCGTTCGTACTTACAGGTTTCGGTGTCGTAGTAGTATTTTATTTTCGCCATAAAGTTTCAAATTAAGTGATGCGAGGTCGAAAAGGTTTTATCACATCTTCGTTACACTCGATAAATGGACCATCCAGCAAGTCAATGCAATAAGGTATTGCTGGAAAGACAGCATCCAGGCACTGCCGGATTGCTTTTGGACTACCGGGCAAATTTACAATTAAAGTTTGATTCCGTATGCCTGCTGTCTGGCGCGATAGAATTGCAGTCGGTACGTATGTAAGACTTTTGGTCCGCATCAACTCTCCAAAGCCGGGCATCATCTTGTTGCAAACGGCTTCGGTGGCTTCTGGTGTAACATCGCGCTTCGCAGGCCCTGTGCCCCCTGATGTAATAATTAAGCAGCAATTCTTTACATCGGCCAATTCAATGAGCGTTTGTTCTATTTCAGACTGCTCGTCAGGCACAATGACATATTCTTGTTCCCATTTACTTTTTATATAATCATTAAGTGTAGCAACAATGGCCTTACCAGGAATGTCTTCGTAAATACCTTTGCTTGCCCGGTCGGAGATGTTGATGATGCCGATGCGAATGCTGTTCATTTGTTATGGGTTCAAAATTCTTAGTTCAAAGTTCTTTGTTTCAGGTTCAAAGTTCCAGGTTCTTAGTTCCAGGTTCCAAGTTCCAAGTTCTTAAAAACTAAGGTAAGATGGAACCTTGAACCTGGAACATTAAACTTTTAGATTGAATCTTCCTTTTTTAAAAATCTGATTTCCCTTGTCAATACCTTTGCGCAATTCTTTCTGCACTTCTTCCGGAAGCGCAATAATTTCTTTGCATTCGTTGGTGCAGCAACCGTTAAATTTTTCTGCGCAAGCTTTGCATTGAATAAATAAAAGATGACAGCCATCATTTTTGCAATTCGTATGATCATCGCATGGCGCACCACATTGATGACAACTTGCAATAACATCTTCCGTGATGCGCTCGCCTAAGCGTTCATCAAACACAAAGTTCTTTCCGATGAATTTATTTTCGAGACTGTTTTCTTTTACCTGCTTGGTATATTGAATAATACCGCCATCCAACTGAAATACATTTTTAAAACCGGTGTGTTTCATCCATGCACTGGCTTTCTCACAACGAATGCCACCCGTACAATACAGTAGTAAATTTTTGTCTTTGTGTTCCCGCATCAAATCCTCTGCAACTTTTAATTCTTCGCGAAAGGTATCAACATCAGGGCGCACTGCATTTTTAAAATGCCCCACTTCACTTTCGTAGTGATTTCGCATGTCAACTATGATTGTGTTTGGATCTTCAGCGAGTTTATTAAACTCGAGGGCGTTAACGTGAACACCCGTGTTGGTAACATCAAACGTTGCATCGTCTAATCCATCGGCAACAATTTTTTTACGAACAAGTATTTTTAGTTTGAAGAATGATTTACCATCATCTTGCACGGCAATGTTTAATCGCACCGCAGTAAGAAAAGAAATACTATAAAGGTAATTGCGAAGAACATCGAGATTATCCTCAGGCACACTGATTTGTGCATTGATGCCTTCATGTGCCACGTAAATTCTTCCTTGCACCAGAAAGGTATCGAGGCCGAGATAGAGTTCATCGCGAAAAGCAGATGGATTGGTAAGTTGGTGATACTTATAAAAAGAAATGGTTACCCGTTTCTCAGCAGTAGCACGCATCTTCTCCTTGAGAAGTCGCTTGTCAATTTTGTTGTATAAAGCCATAAAGCGTAGATCAATTGCAGGTTAATCGCGTCTTTAAATTTGTGTGGGTGGCAAAGGTAATCAAAACAGGAAATATTCAGAGGCGAGGTAATGTTGTAGGTGTATTGAGAATACAGAATTTAGAAGATAGAATTTAGGATAGGTAAGGACTCAGTAAAAGTGGAATGAAAGAAATAAGAAAGGCTGCTCATTTTGAGCAGCCTTTTCATATTCATCTAGTTTAGGTATTTAACTTATTGAGCGGGATTAATCGGAAGGGGAGTACCTGAATAGTCAGATACTTTCGCGTGTGGAATTGTTGAGCCAAATTTCAGATTAACTGCATCAATAAATACATTCGCAGTAAAAGCATACCCTCTGCTATTAGGATGTAAACCATCCTCTGAAAAAATTCCTGTAGGCGGAGCAAAGCTTGGTGTCATTGTTACGCCATCTGCTAATGCAACTTTCGCAGTAACAAAATCAGCATACGCTTTATTCACGTCTGCTAAAGCTAAACGATTGTTACTTCCTAAAACAGCAGTGCTAATAGCTGAATTGAAAGCTGCTGTTCGTGTTAAAATTGCAGATGTTTCTGCGGGAGTAAGAATATATTTATCACCCACAGGGTAGCTTACTCCAAAAACAGCATTTGGACTTCCTCCATAGCAAGTACCCAATACAGATCCTGCGGCCAATGGAACAAGATCGGAGGATGTTGCTTGTCTTGCTTTTGCATAAGGCAACAACCCTGCATATGGTCCGGCCATGTACGGACTAAGGTCAGTTAAGTCTTCATCTGTAAGTAACACACCGTTATTACCGGCTACATAAGTCAACATTCTTTTTGTTTTTTCTGCCTCTGTAATAATGGTATTTGTAACCATAGCTGCTAAAAAGGCATTGTAGTTATTTGCTAAATTAGTAGTTAACGCTTCTGCAGTTGCCGCATCTAAGGCGATTTGATTCCACTTAACTGTAAAAAAATAAGGAATTGAGGTGATGTTAGGAATATTTCCGACCACCCCTTTAAATACAGGATTGGCTCCCAACATGGTCGAGATGGCACCACTGTATTGAGCGCTGAATGCTGCTTCGGATGTCATCGGATAAGTGCCATCAGCACCTGTAGCTGCATAAAGGAGTACATCATCGAACCCTAACCAGATTAGATAGAAACTGCCTGCAGCTCCTAAAGCATCTTCAAGAATTGATTTCACACCAGGCTGGCTTGCGAAACGCGCCCAAAGAGGATTATAATATGGAGATGCTGGATTACCTGTGTCTGGAATAAGAGCTTGTCCAAGAAAAATTAAAGGCACACCAAAATTATTTAATGTGGTCTTGTCTCCTGCAAATGGTGTTGGAGCATCCGCTGTATTATAAGGAGCTGGAAGAGCAGGCGTTGTAACAGCAGATGGGCACGTTACAGAAGACCCAGGAAATGCAGATGGGTATGGGCCTGCAGAGCGAGGACCTGTTCCATCCGGATCAAATAGAATTAGCCTTCCTAAAGTTATAACACCCGGAATGGAAGACTGAATATTGTATCCATTTACAGAACCGATAGTAGGCTGATTGAATGCACTTGGTGATCCTACGCAAACCAATTGTTTATTTAAAATAGCCGCAAGCGAATTATCCTGGCTTTTAGTGAACAAAGCGCCTGCCTGAAAACCGGCAACATAAGAGTTACCAATCGCGACAAACTTCGTAAAGTCTGCGGTTCCAGTAACTGCATCTTCACATGACGTATCTGCCGTTACCTCAGGTTCTTGTAGATCAATTACGTCTTGACTGCAGGCGCCAGCCAAGAAGAAGGTAATTGCATAGATTGAATATTTTATTGATTTCATAGTATTGAAATTTAGCGTTGGATTAATTAAAGAATTCATCGAACGTGAGTGATATGTAATACTGTTGACCGATAAATGGTGAGCCTAAGTTGGTGCGATAATCGCCCCCACCAATGTTTGTACCACCAACCTTTAACACTGTCTTGATCGCACTAAGTCTGTAGTTGATCTGCGCGTCAACCACTCCATATTCAGGCACATCCCAAACACCATATGTAGATGACCATTCAAACTGGGTTTGCCACCTGTAACTAATATTAAAACCTAGGTTCTTCACAATTTTGCGATTGCTTAAACCAACGGTGAATTTGTTTTTTGGTGTATTGAATCCGGCACGGAATGCTTCGGATTCGTTCGCGCTAAACGCTGCATAGTTCCAGCTTCCATTCACAACAAAATTTCGTGGCAAACTATAACTAAGACCTAACCCTATGCCATATGATTTAACATCCTCTTTGGAATTGGTGTAAGGAGAAAATAGAGTACCTGGATTTATCGCATTACCTTGATGTGAGGTGGGGTTAATATTTCCAACAATCTCACCTCCGATAAAATTGCTATACACTGTGTAGTATCCATTCAAATCGACCAATAGTTTGGAGGCAATCAATCCTTTGTATCCTAACTCAACTGATTTTAATTGCTCCGGTTGAACATAGTCAAGATCAACAGTTTGAAGGAGACTAGAATTTCCACCTACAGGGCCGTTACCATCAAAAGATCCACCACTTCCTCTAAAGTTTTTAATCGATTGTTCGGTCCATGCACCTCCATTATGAATTCCGTAGCGCGCAGCGTTTGCTTCAGCGCTTCCCACTAATGTTCCGCTGGAAGAAGGGAAATAAATAAACTGGGCTTGTGTATCCGGGTTTCTGAAACCGGTCTGAAATGAAGCGCGAATGTTTTGATTTTGATTAAAGGTATATACTGCTGATACACGTGGTGTGAACTGACCGTCAAAGTTTTCGTTTTTGTCGTAACGAATAGAACCTGTTATTTTCAACGCTTCAGCAAACGTTTTGGCAATTTGACCGTACGCTCCGAACTCATTGATTTTTATGCGTTTGAAATCTACACCATCATCAGGTGCTTCGTTAAAGATGGTTCCATCTGAAAAGAGATTGTACTGTCTTACGTTCCCACCGATTTGAATCTCAGCCCACTTAATCTGATTGAAGAATTTATAATTGAATTCTCCGTGTAGAAGTTTCGAATTATCGGAAAAGGAAGCTCCTCCTCGAGCACCTCCTGTGGGTATCTTTTGAAAGAAGTTATCTCTAACCAATTTCATCAGATCATCGTAGGCTTGTGTACCAGCGGTAGGTCTGTTCCTGTCAGCATAAGCTCTTGCAGAGGCGTGATCTCCGGCAATGACTGTACCGTTATAGTTTGGATCTTCCTGATATCCTTGCATTGCCTTTATATAATCGGGTGCCCAAGTGGAAGCTGTTGGACTGTAGGTTTCATTGGCGAAACCTCCAAGAGCAGACAGGTTGTATGACTTTCCTGCATCGGTTGCTGAAATGTATCCTCGTACAAAGAAGTTGTCTCCTCTAAACTCAACCTTGTGGAATTGTTGACTGAAATTTCGTAATACATATTTTTCAGTACCTTGATAGATTGAACTTCCACCACCATACCGGTAGTTGTATAGTACCTCTACTTTATCTGTAATCCGATAATGTAAAGCAACATCTCCTTTCAGGGTTTTAGCCTCACGGCCGTCAGAGAATGCATTAAGCATGTCTTCTTCTCTAAAACCAGTTCGTTTTAGGAGACCAACGCTGGGAACAGGTGTTGGAATCTGAGTTTCATCACCATACAGGTTTAAGCCATCAAAATCTTTCGTGCCGCTTAAATTCGTTGTTGATTCAGGGTTCGTACGGTCCGTTCTGTAATCATTACCAAGCCAATCCGTTGCTGTCATGTAAGATAAGTTTACTTTAAAGGCAAACTTGTTGTTAAATGCTTTTGCATATCGGACGGTGTATTGTCCTAGAGGATTAGTTCCTCCGGCATCAGAAGTTGTGATACCTTGTTTCACCTGTGCGCTTAAACCTTGATATTCAAAAGGACTTTTGCTTTGCATTACTAAAATACCGTTAAATGCGTTGGGCCCGTAAAGTGCAGACGCAGCTCCCGGTATTAATTCCATACTCTCCGCGTCTAATTCACCTAACCCCATAATACTCCCTGTCGGAAAGTTTAGGAGTGGAGCTTGCGTATCCATACCGTCTACCCATTGTACAAAGCGAGTGTTGGCAATGGTAGCAAAGCCTCTGGTATTTACAGAGGTAAGGTTTAAACTTCCAGAGTTGGTAGATACTCCTTTTAAGTTTGACAATGCATCATAAAAGTCTGGAGCCGAAGATTGTTTGATTTCCAGAAGTCCGATCTTTTCAATTGTTACGGGTGATGATAAAATACTCTCCTCCATACGCGAAGCGGATACAACTACCTCTTGACCGAGGATTGTTTGCTCACTTAATTTCATTTCCAAACCTGAAGTATTCGCATCGGTTATTTCTAGTTCTTTTGAAGCATAACCAACAAACGAAAAGGTAAGCATAATAGGGGGGGCATCATTTACCTTTAAAGAAAAGTTGCCATTTGTTCCGGAAATGGTACCGATTACGCGGCCCTTCACCACAATGTTCACACCGGCAATAGGTTCTCCACTAACCTCATCCGTCACTTTTCCGGAGATATTGGTCTGTGAAAAGCTTGCTGAGGCCGTCAGTACCATGAGCAGTACCGCAGCCAATGAATTTTTGAAAAAATTGTTCATATAGTCTTAAGTAGTTGGTTTATCGAAAATAAAAAAGCAAGAGCCGGATTTAGTATGCATACCGCGCTTCTTGCATGAAAAGTACAAAATTTTATGAAACAACAAACGTTTGAACCGCCATTTAACTACCTAATTGAAATCATTTTTTACTTATTCCCTTCCTTCACATGTTTCACCATGCGTTCGCAAAGGGCATTGATTTCGTTTGCCATATGTTCGTCACCTGTAGCACTCAGCACGCTTTGCGCCATTCCGCCTATGCAATCTATATAGAAGCGTTTCATATCTTCAACGGGCATGTCTTTCGTCCACAGATCGATACGTAAGGTATTTTTCTGTGTTTGATCCCATAGCGCGATACTTATTGACTTGGTTTCTGAAAGGCCGGGATCTGGTTTTTCAGTTGCATCCCACATTATTTTTTCAGGAACATTTTGAGAATCGAGTTCGATGGTGAAGTTGATGAGCGACTTTTTCATATTGTATACTGCCTATTTTAAAAGTGCAAATATAATAGTGTCGCACTATTAAGCTTGGTGTTCTTGGTTTTGGCTGCAATTCAAATTGTCGTCTTGGACTAAAGTCCATCGGGAAAAGGTTTTGAGTAACCACGCACTTAAGTGCGTGGTTAACAGCAACAAATTGTAGGGGCTTTAGGCCAGCATCACAGTTTCATTGCGTCAATTTGAAATGCACCCCTGATTTTGCTTTTAGTCATTACCCATTAATCATTACCTTCAAGAATTTATGAGAAAATCATTCTATATTTTATCGATACTTATCGTCTTCCTAAATTTTGTTTGTGTTTCAGCCAAAGAAAATGCCTCGGCATTTAAGTATGATTCACTTTTGTACTTTATTTCTTTTGATGGTACGCGTATTCATTATGAAGTAAAAGGAAAGGGCGAAGCCGTTATACTTGTTCATGGTTTTATTGTGCATGGCGAATCGTGGAAGACAACGCAATTATATCAGGATCTAATTCGCAAAGGATTTAAGGTAATTACACTAGACATGCGGGGTAATGGAAAATCGGAAAAACCGCATAGTGCAGAGGCCTATCAAAACGATGCAGAAGCAAAAGACATTATGGAGCTTGCTACCTTTCTAAAGGTAAAGAAATATAGTGCGGTTGGATACTCTCGTGGTTCCATCATTACTGCCCGATTGCTTATTTTGGATTCGAGAGTAACCCATGCCGTACTGGGCGGAATGGGCGCTGACTTTACAAATCCCGATTGGCCACGAAGAATTATGTTTTATAACGCCTTGATGGATGAACCCGTGCCCGAGTTGGAAGATATGATAAAGTATGTGAAGGCATCGACATGGCTCGACCAACGTGCGCTTGCCATGTTGCAGAAAGAGCAACCCTCTACCAGCAAACAAGAATTTTTAAAAATAAAAAAGCCAGTGTTGGTACTATGTGGCGATAAGGATGAAGACAATGGATCATCGGAGTCGTTATCGAAACTGATTCCGGGAGCCATTTATAAGCGTGTGCCGGGCGATCATAACAATGCTTCTAAAACAACGGAGTTTTCGTCTGCAGTTCTTTCTTTTATTCAATCAAAGTAAGAGCGAGAATGATATTGCACTCGCCACTTTTTTTATCTGAAATAACAAATGATTGTAACAGTTGTTAGGTTGGCCAAATAGATTCTAAGTTTTATCTTTCCCGCATTAACAAGCCTAATTTCAAATTTTGAATAATGAACGATACTATATTATTAGAAGGCGCTAAGTCAGTTGTATTCACCAGCGTTGAGAAATACCTTGAGCAAAAAGGACTCACGGTTGTATCGAAAGATATGAACCGCCCATGGGGTGGATTTTTTGTTCTTGATGAATCACTTGCTAAAAAATTTGCTGAGCTTTACTTTCCCGGTATTGAACTGGATTCGCTTACCATCAGCGGAAAACTCAGTCCAAAAATTTTAATGGTTGAATCAAACCAACGTTTATCTTGGCAATATCATCACAGACGTGCAGAAATTTGGAACTTGGTTGCAGGCAAAGCGGGCGTAATAACGAGCGAAACCGATACAGAAGGCGCATTACAAGAACTTCACGTTGGTGAAATTATTCGGTTGAAACAGGGGCAAAGGCATCGACTAATTGGATTAGAGGGTTGGGGAATGATAGCCGAAATATGGCAACATACCGATGCCCAACATCCATCAGATGAAGACGATATTGTTCGCGTACAAGACGATTTCGGAAGATAGGAGATGGATAATATTAAGGTAGTTAGAGAAATATTTCATCAACGTTTCGGCACTCAGCCCACTATTGTCGTTTCACCCGGTCGCATTAATCTCATTGGGGAGCATATCGATTACAACCAGGGCTTTGTTATGCCCTCGGCCATTGATAACTATTTTGTTTTTGCATTAGCGCCCAATAAGTCGCACACGTTTTCAGTTTATGCTAGTGATCTACACGAAGCAGCAACATTTTTTATTGAGGATATAAAGCCTGGCCATCATTGGACGAATTACCTTATGGGCGTGCTGCAAGCTTTACAACAACAGGGCTGTGCGCTTCAAGGTTTTGATTGTGTATTCGGTGGAAATATACCGGTAGGTGCGGGGCTTTCTTCTTCAGCCGCATTGTGTTGTGGATTTGGTTTTGCACTAAATGAAGTTTTTAATTATTCATTGAGTCGCTTAGAGCTTGCAAAAATTGCGCAATATGCGGAGCATAATTTTGCAGGAGTGAAGTGCGGCATCATGGATATGTATGCTTGCCTTTTCTCTGAAAAGAACACTGTTATTTTATTGGACTGCAAAAGCCTCTCACACGAATACCTTCCTTTTGAATATGATGATATAGAAATTTTACTAATGGATACAAAGGTAAAGCACACGCTTGCCTCTTCAGCATATAATAGAAGGCGCGAAGCGTGTGAAGAGGGTGTATCCATCATTCAAAAAGATTTTACAAATGTTAACTCCCTGCGCGATGTCTCCGTTGCCTTACTTGAAACGTATAAAAATAGAATGACCAAGGAGGTCTTCGAGAAATCATTGTATGTCATAGAAGAGATTCAACGCACAAAAGATGCAGCAACGCTGCTGCGAAATAAAGACCTTGTATCGTTTGGCAAACTAATGAACAAAACCCATTGGGGACTAAGCCATCTCTATGCGGTAAGTTGTGATGAATCTGATTTTCTGGTGAAGTGTGCTGAAGAACAAACAGATGCTATACTAGGAAGCAGAATGATGGGCGGAGGATTTGGTGGATGCACAATTAATCTTGTTAAAAAAGGATCGGCACCGAATTATACTTATGCCATCAGAGAAAAATATTTTGCTGCTTTTAAAAAAGAACCCGACTTTTATTTAGTGAACCTATCCCAAGGAGTTCATACAATCGAATCATCATGATAAAAGTCCGCGCTACCCAATAGAAAACAATCAACCTCACTATCTAATTTCTAAACCCAATGCAAAACTTAGATTACATCGTCTTTCTTGTTTATTTCACAATCGTTTCCGTATATGGATATTGGATTTACAACAAGAAGAAAAAAACGCAGGTTGATTCAAAAGATTTCTTTCTTGCAGAAGGCTCGTTGACCTGGTGGGCCATTGGTGCTTCGCTTATCGCCTCAAACATTTCGGCTGAACAATTTATTGGCATGTCAGGCTCAGGTTTTAAAATGGGTTTGGCCATCGCTACCTACGAGTGGATGGCCGCTGCAACCTTAATGGTAGTGGCCATATTTTTTATGCCGATCTATCTCAAAAACAAAATCTTCACCATGCCCCAGTTTCTTACGCAGCGCTACAGTAGCACCGTGAGTACACTCATGGCGGTGTTTTGGTTATTGCTATATGTAGTGGTTAACCTTACTTCGATTTTGTATCTCGGGGCACTGGCCATTAGTACTATTTCCGGAATAAACCTTTGGGTGTGTATGGGCGGGCTTGCAATCTTCGCCATCATCATCACACTGGGTGGTATGAAGGTAATTGGTTACACCGATGTAATACAGGTATTCTTTTTAATTTTTGGAGGGTTGGCTACAACGTACATCGCGCTTAATTTGGTTGCAACGCATTATCACATGGAGGGCATAATCAACGGTTTTAGTTTGATGATGACGCATTCCAATGATCACTTTCATATGGTGTTCGATCAAAGCAATCCCAACTACATGGACTTGCCCGGTTTAACTATTTTGATTGGAGGGATGTGGATTGTGAACTTAAACTATTGGGGATGTAATCAATACATTACACAACGAGCGCTTGGCGCGGATTTACCGACTGCACGGAAAGGTATTTTGTTTGCTGCGTTTTTAAAATTATTGATGCCGGTAATTGTGGTGTTGCCCGGTATTGCTGCCTATGTATTATATCAAGATGGAATGTTTCAATCGGAGATGATGCAGAATGGTGAATTAAATCCTGATCGTGCCTATCCCATCCTATTGAATTTACTTCCCATCGGCTTAAAGGGTCTATCCTTTGCCGCATTAACCGCTGCTATTGTTGCATCGCTTGCCGGCAAAGCAAATAGTATCTCTACCATCTTCACGTTAGACATCTACAAAAAATTCTTTAATAGATCTGCTTCTGAAAAGAACATGGTAAATGTTGGTCGTGTTGCAATTGTTGTTGCCATGCTATTGGCCATCGTAATTTCTCCATTCTTAGGCATCGATAAAAAAGGTGGCTTTCAATACATTCAGGAATATACGGGCTTTGTATCACCGGGTATCTTCGCCATTTTTATTCTCGGATTTTTCTGGAAGCGAACTACTGCATTGTCCGCACTAGTGGCAGCCATCATTGTTTTTCCCCTTTCTATTTTTCTTAAATTCTTACCCGAATTTGCAGACCTTTCAAGTTTAAGCAGCATGGGCTTTTCTGTGTTGAACCCAGAATCAGGGCTTTACGAAATACCTTTCCTCGACCGAATGGGTTTTGTGTTCTTAATTGTGGTAGCGGTAATGGTCATTATATCATTGGCTATTCCAAAAACTAAAGACGAATCGAGAGGTCTTGAAATTGATGCTAGCATGTTTAAGCCAGAAGGTGGTTTTGCTGTCGGGGTAGTAATTGTGTTCGGAATTCTTTCAGCCCTTTATATTATTTTCTGGTAAGAAAAGTTATCGGTTAATTGTTAAAAGTTAATGGTAATGTCCAATGATTAATAAAATTCTTGGAAGAAGCCGATTAACTTTTAACCGTTAACGATTAACAAATAAAGAAATGCAAACGGCCAGTGCTTCATCGGGAAAAATATTCTCTCCATACGAAGTATTCATCATCGCCATTCTATCCATTCTTCAGTTCACCATTGTGTTAGACTTTATGGTGTTGTCTCCGCTTGGCCCGATATTAATGCCGGAGTTAAGCAGTCATGCGCCTTAGAGCATTATCCTGTTTGGGGGTATGTTGTTTCAGCCACCATGCTGATAACGATTGGCATGATGTATATTATTCATAAAATTGTGGCAACGAAAATGAGCGAGGTTACGAATTTGTAGTGAAC
>JBBRFY010000076.1:0-17622 GCA_038241205.1 Cytophagales bacterium | reverse complement strand
TAACGAATAACAATTAACATTTTACCGGATTTTATTCTGCATTTGATGCGTTCTTCCAAATAGTCTTGTAGAATTCTCAACCCGTTTGAAGTAAATGCCAGAACTGATTAACTTGCGCAACAATCAAACGATTGAATCATGGCGCAAGTGCAACTCATCATGCCCAAAATGGGCGAAAGCATAACCGAAGCAACAATTTTGAATTGGCTAAAAAAGCCCGGTGATAAAATTGAATTGGAAGAATCGGTTTTAGAAGTGGCCACCGATAAGGTTGACACCGAAGTACCTTCTACCCATGCGGGTGTGTTGAAAGAATTGCTTGCGAAAGAAGGCGAAGTGGTAAAGGTAGGAAGTGCCATCGCCATCCTTACCGTTGAGGCTGAAGAGAAAATGCTAACGGTTCCAAAAATAGAAAGTCCCGTTAGCGAATTGAACGCTTCTGCGCCATCAATAACAAGCGCACCCGTTGCTTCATCAATCAATGGTGCTGCTCATATTAAAGACTATAAAGAGTCGACACGATTTTATTCACCATTGGTAAAGAACATTGCCAAGGAAGAAAATATTTTAATTGCAGAATTAGAAAACATTGAAGGAAGCGGTGCAGAAGGAAGGCTTACGAAGAAAGATATTTTAACGTACGTTGAAAATAGAACGCTTGGTATTGCAGTAAAATCTGTTCAACATTCTATTTCTGTTTCATCCAGTCCAACGCGCGTTCCGGTATCGATTAGTGGTGGTGATGAAATTATAGAGATGGATCGCATGCGCAAGATGATTGCCGAACGCATGGTCGATTCAAAACGTATTTCGCCACACGTTACCTCATTTGTAGAAGCCGATGTTACCAACATTGTTTTCTGGAGAAATAAAATGAAGAACGAATTTTTAAAACGTGAAGGCGATGCGCTTACGTTTACACCGATCTTTATTGAGGCTGTTGCCTTGGCCATTAAAGATTATCCGATGATTAACATTCAGGTTGATGGCGATAAGATAATTAAGAAAAAGGACATCAACATTGGTATGGCGGTGGCGCTTCCGAGCGGAAATTTAATTGTTCCGGTTATTCGCAACGCAGACCAATATAACATTGCAGGCTTGGCAAAAATTGTAAATGATTACGCTAAACGTGCCCGTGAAAATAAATTGAAACCAGATGAATTAGCAGGAGGAACGTTTACAGTTTCCAATGTAGGTTCATTTGGAAATGTAATGGGCACTCCTATTATTATGCAGCCACAAGTAGGTATTATTGCTTTAGGTGCTGTTCAGAAAAAACCAGCCGTTATAGAAACACCTTATGGAGATGCGATCGCTGTTCGTCATAAAATGTTCTTATCGCATTCGTACGATCATCGAGTTGTTGATGGTGCCTTGGGTGGAAGTTTGGTGAGAAGGGTAGCCGATTACCTTGAGAAGTTTGATGTGAATCGACTAGCTTAGGTTATGCGTTAATCGTTATCCGTTAATCGTTATCGATTTATGGGGAATAGGGGTGATCTATCGGAGGAATCGCTTTCAAACTTTTATTTGTTAATTGCTTTTAAATCGATAGGATAATTTTCAACCGTTTGATGCTTAAGGCTTCAAAGTAGCACCCTGCTTGTAGAAATATTTTGTTTATTCATGTGACTCCGCTGGAGTCTCTAGTGTATTTCCGTCCGTGCTTCTATTATCAAAGAAATTCAAAATATTATATAGGTGATTTCATTTGAGTTAACCACATTAGTAAATTCCTTTTTTTTCATTACATCTACCGTTTATAGACTGATTTCAGGAAAGGATATTTTTTAAAAAGTACGTACGCTCTTTTCCTAGCGTAAGTTCAAGATGCATGAAGGACAGTGATTAATTGGAAGCGCTAAAACAATTTTGATTTTATTTTGTAAAATAAAAAAGGTCTGACATAAATGCCAGACCTTTGTAAAACTAAATGCGCGCTTTACTTTTGTTGTAAGAAATTGAACGATAAATCACCAGAATAACGGTTTAAACCAACCAGTGAAGGATACTCTTGAGCCGTGCTGACACCAGAGACCATAAATTTATTAATTTTTATATTTCCAATTGATACCGGGTAAACAGCGTCACTGCCGTCCGTTTTTTCTCTCCTATACCAATCATTCGAATTCATGGTTATAGCATACTCTTTATCCTTGACCAAAGGTAGATCGACAATATCAACGGTGTAAACTGTATTGGCAGACACCACATTAACGATTTCAGTCTTCAATATTGAAGGAGTACCTTTCTCCCATATAGTTATACGTAAAGACGGATTAGCATCAGGTAATTTTACTTGTAATGAAGTGATAGAACCTTTCACTAGGGGAGTAAATTCTAAACCAAACTCATAAAAATTTGCAGCACCTGTATTGGTCAAATCGGTTACTTTTTGATCAAAGCCTATTGTCGATAAATAGCCATCCAAAAAATTTTCTTCCTGAAAACTGGGGCCTGAATCATCATCGTTGTTACAAGAAAGAATTGAAATACTTATACATGTAAGAAACGCGATTTTAAAAATTGTTTTTTTAATTGAGTTCATTTTTTAGTAATTTAATTGAAACATGTTTTTAACCTATAAATGTAACCAAATCAAAACAAAAATAACACGTATGATGAATAAAAGTGTTACCTAGCGAGGGATGCATCCCATCAAACTATATCAAAAAACTAAATTGCATGAAGTGATTATTTTGAAATCATTTTTCCATGGAATGCACATGCGATATATTAGCTAGGGTGATATTATCTAAAGGTTTCTTTAATTTTTCTTATGGGAAGTGCCTGCAGCCACGTTACAATTGCTTATCACTTTAACATCGCATCGGCAAGGGATAGAAGTGGAAGGCCTGAAGCGCGTTGATCCCGATCGCTATCGCGAGTGTGTGGGCCGGACTTGGAACGGATAGCCCGGTGGCGCTTCGCCATGCCGCAAAAAAGTATTTCTTCTTCGTACTTCTATTATCTATTAACTTTTAACGGATACCGATTAACTTTCCCTCATTAACAATTCCCCAAACCAAACGCTTTCTTTACTTTTAAGGATGGCAAAAATCATTTCATTTATCAGTCGTAAAGGTGGAACGGGCAAAACTACCAACGCCATTAATCTGGCCACAACGCTGCATCAGATGGGCAAAAAAGTTTTGCTCGTAGAAACCGACACCAACTATACGCTGAACACGCTTCGCAAGATGGAAATGTTTAAAGGTGAGAGTGCGAAATTTGGTTTTGAAATCTTAGGATCGAACGATGAACAAGTTGCTGGCGAATTGGTGAGCATCAAACAATCTCGCAAGGTTGATATTGTAGTGGTGGACAGTGCCGGTAAAACTACTGACGAGGGCATTAAGAAACTTTGCCTGGTAAGCGATGCAGTAGTTGTGCCTACCAGCTTAACGCAAAATGATTTGTTAGTAACATATCAAACCGTAACGGACTTGGCTCCGGCTCGAAAACTTAATCCACAACTTCGCATTTTAATTTTACCGAATAGAATTCATTCTTCCACAGGATTATATACAGTGCGTGAAAATTTAAAAAATTTGGACGCAATAATTTTGCCCGTAATCGTGCCACAGAAAAATCTATTTGTAAATTTCAGCACGGTAGATGCTGAGCAAGAATATTTACCAATTGCGCAAGCAATTTTGAACCATCTCGTATGAGCAAAAAGAAAAATACCTTAAAAGATCTGGATGAATTTTTAAAACAGCAGGCCGCTACTTTGGTGTCTCCAGTTCAACTAAGCGAGAAAATTGATGCGCCATTGATGGTTGAGGAAAGCCCTGCACCAACAATACCTTCCATTGCAACGAACGCACAAAGCGAAGCAGTATCTGTCGAAACTTTATTGCGTGATCTGAATTTACTCGCTGACAAAGAAGGTTCATCTTACAGAAAAAAATTTTATGATTTAATTATTCAATCCCTCGAAAACCAAAATCAATCCCTTCCAGAAGATAAGATGCTAATCAATACTGCGCTCTATTTAAAGAATGGCGATAATTGGAAGGATGCCATTCGAAATTATTGGAAAGCCGGAAAGCGTTAAGGGTTAATCGTTATTGGTTATCCGATAATGGATTTGATTCCACAAAAAATTTTAACGATGCGCGAATATCTAAATTACTAACCGCAATATAACACCCACACCCACGATTAACTATTAACAATTTAACCGACCAAGAAATGAAATTCGGAACCAAAGCTGTACATGCCGGAGTAGAACCAGACCCAACAACGGGTGCCATAATGACGCCTATTTTTCAAACGTCAACGTATGTGCAAGAATCACCCGCTAAACATAAAGGATATGCGTATGCGCGCGGAGCAAATCCAACACGTAATGCATTACAAAAAAGTATTGCCGCATTAGAAAATGGAAAGTTTTCTATTTGTTTTTCATCTGGCATGGGCGCAACGGATGCGGTGATCAAACTTTTAAATCCCGGTGATGAGGTAATTACAAGCAACGACTTATATGGTGGCTCGTATCGCATGTTCAAACGCGTGTTCGAAAAGTATGGAATCAAATTCCACTTTATTGATTTAACCGATATCAATAATGCAAATGCTTACATTAATGCAAACACAAAATTATTTTGGATTGAAACTCCTACCAATCCATTAATGAACATTGTTGATATTAAAGGTTGTGTTGACATCGCAAAAAAACACAATGCGATTGTAGCGGTTGATAATACCTTTGCTTCACCCTACTTACAAAATCCACTCGATCTTGGTGCTGACATTGTGATGCACTCGGTAACAAAATACCTCAGTGGACATTCGGATGTAATTATGGGCGCGTTGGTAATGAACGATGAAAAGTTATATCAAGAACTTGCCTTCATTCAAAATTCATGCGGTGCGGTTCCTGGCCCGCAAGATTCTTTTTTGGTGATGAGAGGAATAAAGACACTTCATCTTCGTATGGAACGTCATTGCTTTAACGGAAAAATAATTGCTAACTTTTTAAAAGATCATCCAAAAGTAGGCAAGGTGTATTGGCCAGGATTTACAGATCATCCGAATCATGCCATTGCCAAAAAGCAAATGAAAGATTTTGGTGGTATGTTGTCGTTTACCTTGAAAGACGATAGTTTAGAAAAAGCCATTACCTTAATGGAAAGCTTCCAACTTTTTTCATTGGCAGAATCATTGGGTGGTGTGGAGTCGTTAGTAAATCATCCGGCATCGATGACACATGCCAGTATTCCTAAAGAAGAACGTGCTAAAAGCGGATTGGTAGATTCATTAATTCGTTTGAGTATTGGGGTTGAAGATGTAGAAGATTTAGTAGAAGATTTAACTCAGGCGCTTTCGCTTGTATAAATTAACCAATGACATTTCTAAATACCTTTATTTAAAAAATTTATTTTGGAAATACGCTCAATCACAAACTGTATAAAATGAAAATAGTATTTTTTGCATCTGCGCTACTCTTAACAACACTTACCTCTTTTATTGCTCAACAAAAAATGAAAGTTGTTTTCTTCGGTGATTCCATTACGCAGGCAGGTGTGCAACCCGGAGGATATATTTTAAAAGTTGGGGAGTTAGCAACAAAAGTTGGTAAAGGAAATCAATATGATTTTATTGGTGCAGGTATTGGCGGAAATAAAATCTATGATTTGTACTTGCGTGTTGAAGACGATGTGCTGAGCAAGAATCCGGATGTTGTTGTGATCTTTGTGGGAGTGAATGATGTTTGGCATAAGCGCACCCATGGCACGGGAACTGATGCTGACAAATTTGAAAAATTTTATTCGGCACTCATCAAAAAATTTCAAGATAAAAACATAAAGGTAATTATCTGTACCCCCGCAGCAATTGGCGAACGAACAGATTTTAGTAATGACTTGGATGGTGACTTAAATAACTACAGCAACATCATTCGAAGGCTTGCCAGCAAAAACAATGTGCCCTTGGTAGACCTGAGAAAAAGTTTTCTTGATTATAGTTTAAAATATAATACTGAAAATAAAGAATCTGGTATTCTCACAAGTGATCGCGTTCACCTTAACGAAAAAGGAAATCAGTTTGTGGCAGAAGAAATGTGGAAAGCGATTAAGGTTTTGAAATAAACATTATACTTTCACATACGTCATTCATTTCTGGTTTACATCTTAGTTTCTCATGCTAGCAAATTCTTCACAAACCATTCTCATCCTGGGTGCAAATTCTGACGTTGCCAAACAAGCCATACGATTGTATGCTGAAAATGGACATAGCGTTATAGCCGCTTCCAGAAGTACAGCGCAATTAGATAAATTTGTAAACTCCTACATTAATTTAAAAGATAAAGTTGATGTTCGATACTTTGACGCCACAGCGTTCGAAAGTCATTTAGCGTTTTATAATGCGTTACCTATAAAGCCCCATGTCGTTTTATATGCAGCCGGATTTTTAAAAAATAACGAAGAAGCGTTGTTAGATTGGGAGGGAAGTTATCAGATGATGAAGGTTCATTATTGTGGAGCTGTGTCAATATTAAACATCATCGCGATGGATGCGGATAATAAAAACCTGAAAAGAATTATTGGCTTGTCATCGCTTTCGGGTGTACGAGGAAGAAAGAGCAATTTTATTTATGGCAGTACAAAGTCCGCGTTTACACAGTACCTTGCGGGACTAAGACAATATTTATCTCAAAGAAAAATAGTCGTGAATGTTGTAGTGGCAGGCTACATTAGAAGCAAAATGACAGCCGGGTTAAATCTTCCGGAGTCGTTGATGTTGGAGCCAACTTACATTGCCCAAGCCGTTGTAGATTCAGGTACTGGTTTTGTGATTGTCCCCGGTTTTAAATGGAAAATTATTTATCTGATATTGAAAATACTTCCAGAGCAGTTGGTGGCGAGGCTACCTTAACGCAGACTTATTTCTTATTGGAGGTTGAAGTTAATGTTTTGGTTATACATTACTTTGCAGTTAACGTGTTCGAGAAATGCTTAATCACGCGTTGGAATTTTTTGGACGACATTCAATACCAATAAAATTTAAAACTATGTGGTGGATTTACGCTTTATTATCAGCATTATTTGCTTCGCTTACTGCAATATTTGCGAAGCTGGGTGTTGCCAACATTAACTCTAATCTTGCAACAGGAATTCGCACCGTAGTCATATTAATATTGATTTGGAGTATTGTATTGGCGAGAGGCGAAGCAAAAGGACTTAGTACGTTGTCAAAACAAAATCTCATCTTCCTTGTCATTTCTGGTATAGCAACGGGCTTATCGTGGTTATTTTATTTTAAAGCGTTACAAATGGGAAACGTGTCGCAAGTAGCAGTGGTTGATAAATTAAGTGTGGCACTTACAATAATTTTAGCAGTATTTTTTTTAAATGAGACATTAACACTGAAAACGATTATTGGAGCAGGATTAATTATTATGGGTACCGTTGTGCTTATTTGGAAATAAAATTAAAGAAAGAGCAAGTCTGATTCAATGATATTCACTAAACGCGTTTGTAGTGCGATTGGTATTTAATTTTTATCCGCAGATTTCGCGGATTAAAACGCACGCAGATTTCGCAGATAGGTCCGTGCAGATTTTCGGGATTTACGAAGAGGTGTTTGCAAGTGTAGAGGAGCAAATTAAAATGTGCGATTGCATTATTGCAAGGTATTAATCTGCGCGATCAGCGAGGGCTCGATCTGCGTGATTTACGGGAAATGATTTTGATTTTCCTCCGCAGATTTCACGGATTAAAACGCACGCAGATTTTCGCAGATATGTCGGTAGATAATATTTCCATTATTCAGAAAACGTTTGTTATCTTCCCATCCAAACACAGGTTCTCAAATCCGAAACCGAAACTCTTAAACTTCAAAACTTAACTTCAAAATTCATGTCACCTTACTTTGCAGAATTTATTGGCACCGCACTACTCATTCTTTTGGGCGATGGTATTGTTGCTGGTGTTCTTTTAAAAGATACCAAATCACACAATGCCGGATGGCTTACCATTTGTATTGCCTGGGGTTTTGCCGTTACCTTATCGATTTATGCCGTAGGTAATTTTAGTGGAGCGCATCTCAATCCGGCTGTAACGATTGGGCTTGCGGTTAATGGAAGTTTTCCATGGAATCAGGTTGCCGGATATTGTTTGGCGCAACTTGCCGGTGCGTTTGTGGGTGCGATAGTGGTGTGGATTCAATACTATTCACATTGGGGAAGAACGAATGATGCTGCCACAAAATTAGCAGTGTTTTGTAACGCACCCGCTGTGCGATCGCCCTTTATAAATCTGCTTAGTGAAATCATTGCAACAACTGTATTAATTTTGGGATTACTTTTTATTGGTGCGAATAAATTTGCAGATGGAATAAATCCGTTAATCGTGGGTGTGTTAATTACAACCATCGGTTTGAGTTTAGGTGGAACAACAGGTTTTGCCATTAACCCCGCGCGAGATTTTGGTCCACGCATCGCGCACTTTATTTTACCTATCCCGGGCAAAGGTAATTCAGATTGGTCATATTCATGGATCCCTGTTGTCGGTCCACTACTTGGCGGATTTTTGGGTGCCTTTTTATATCGAATATTATTTATGTAAGTGCTGAACGAACAACTATCAACGACCAACCATCAACATGAAATTTATAATTGCATTAGACCAGGGCACTACCAGTTCTCGCGCAGTGCTCTTCAATGAGCATGGAGAAATTAAAGGAATTGCGCAGCAAGAGTTTAAACAAATATTTCCGCAGTCGGGTTGGGTAGAGCATGATGCGAATGAAATTCTTTCAACACAGATGGCGATGTTGAATCGATTGATACAAGAACATAAACTCGAACCGTCTTCCATCAAGGCACTGGGCATTACCAATCAACGCGAGACAACAGTGGTGTGGGATCGCAAAACAGGTGAACCAATTTGCAATGCTATTGTATGGCAAGATAAACGCACCGCATCCATCTGTGAAGATTTAAAAGAGAAAGGACTTGAAAGTTATGTACGCGAGCATACCGGTCTTGTAATAGATTCTTATTTTTCAGCAACGAAAGTAAATTGGATTTTAGATAATGTTGAAGGCGCAAAGCAGCGTGCAAAAAATGGAGAACTTGCCTTCGGTACAATTGATAGTTGGTTGATTTGGAACATGACGGAAGGTAAAGTGCACGCAACCGATTATACCAACGCATCGCGCACCATGCTTTTTGATATTAAAGAATTAAGGTGGGATGCAAAACTTTTAGCAGCATTAGAAATTCCTGAATCGATGTTGCCGGAAGTAAAACCTTCTGCATTTCATTTCGGAAATTGGAAACTGAACGGCACAGAAATTCCAATAGCAGGAGTAGCGGGCGATCAACAAGCGGCACTCTTCGGACAAGCATGTTTTGAAAAAGGTATGGCAAAGAATACCTATGGCACAGGTTGTTTTATGTTGATGAACACAGGATCGAATATTCAACATTCTAAAAATGGATTAATCACCACCATCGCTTGGGGATTAGATGGTAAAGTGGAATATGCATTGGAAGGTAGAGTGTTCATTGCAGGTGCTGCGGTGCAATGGCTTCGCGATAGTTTGCATCTCATTGATCAATCAAAGGACTCCGAATATTTTGCAGAAAAGGCTTTGGGTTCAAACGAGGTGTATGTTGTTCCTGCTTTCGCAGGATTAGGTGCGCCCTATTGGGATATGTACGCGCGTGGTGCAATTTTCGGATTGACACGCGATACCGGAAAAGATCATATCATTAAAGCTACACTCGAATCGTTGGCGTATCAAACCAAAGATATTTTAAATGCCATGCAGGAAGATGCGGGTGTAAAATTGTTAAGTCTTAAAGTAGATGGTGGCGCATGCGCGAATAATATTCTAATGCAGTTCCAAGCCGATATTCTTGGCGCAGAAGTAGAACGACCAGAGGTAATTGAATCAACGGCACAAGGTGCTGCATACTTGGCCGGAATTCAAATTGGCTTGTGGAAGAAAGAAGACATTGTGAAGAACAGAAAAATTCAAAAACGATTTACATCCAACATGGATGAAGGCACGCGGAGTAAATTATATAAAGGTTGGTTGAAGGCGGTGGAGAGAACGAAGGGATGGGTTGATTAATTAATTCGGTGATTTTATGATTTGATAATGTGTTAATGAAGCGGATCTTGATTTCGTAGCACTGCTGTAAAAAAGGTTTCAAAATTAAGTAGATGCAGTCATCCCTCTCTGAAGAGAGGACCGAGGGTGAGGCTGTAACAAAACAAAACACAATGAACGACTTCTCATTTCACAATCGCGAAAAAATAAAAGCTGAACTAACTCACATTCAGTTCGATCTTATTATTATTGGTGGCGGTATAACAGGCGCAGGCATTGCGTTAGATGCTGCTTCGCGTGGTTTGAAAACGGCACTGGTTGAAAAAAATGATTTTGCGTTTGGCACGAGTAGTCGTTCAACCAAATTGATTCATGGCGGACTCCGCTATCTTAAACAATTTGAATTTGGTTTGGTAAAAGAGGTAGGAAGTGAGCGTGCTATTCTGCATAGACTTGCACCTCATTTAGTTGTGCCCGAAAAAATGTTGTTGCCATTATATGAAAAAAAGGGGATGGGATATTGGCTCACTTCCATCGGGTTAAAAGTGTATGATATTTTGGCTGGTGTTAAGAAGGAAGATCAGCGAAGAATGCTCACAAAACTATATACCTTAAAGTATGAGCCGTTACTTCAAAATGATGTTAAAGGCGGAGCAATCTATGCTGAATATAGAACAGACGATGCACGACTCACCATCGAAATTATAAAGACTGCGGTGCAGCATGGCGCAACGGTGTTGAACTACGCAAGTGTAAAAGAGTTTCTTTATTCTGATGGAAAAATTTCTGGTGTTACGGTGGAGGATCAACTATCGCACGAAACATTTTCAGTAAATGGCAAAGTGGTGGTAAGTGCAGCAGGGCCGTGGGTAGATGAGCTGCGCGAATTGAATAAATCAAAAAAAGGTAAGCGACTTCATCTCACCAAAGGTGTGCATATTGTTTTTCCACGAGAAAAACTTCCGGTAGCGCAAGCAATTTATTTTGATGTTGAAGATGGTCGAATGATTTTCGCAATCCCTCGCGGACGCACTACCTATGTCGGCACAACGGATACAAATTATCAAGGTTCAAAAGATAGTGTTGTAACCACGTATGAAGATGCGCACTATTTACTGAACGCTGTCAATGCTATGTTTCCATCTATAAATGTAAAAATGGAAGACATCGAATCCAGTTGGGCGGGCTTGCGACCATTGATTCACGAAGAAGGAAAATCTGCTTCGGAGTTATCGCGCAAAGATGAAATTTTTGAGTCGTCAACCGGATTAATTTCTATAGCCGGAGGTAAGCTTACCGGATACCGAAAAATGGCCGAGCGTGTTGTTGATTTGGTTATTAAGGAATACTTTGACGATTGCGATTTGAAGTCGTGCTTTACCGAAAAAATAAAATTTGAAGCCTCAAAGTTCGCGAACTTCAAAGAGGTAAAACAATACACGAACACTATTTTTGAAAAATTAAAACTTTCTGGTTTTTCAGAATTAACAGCACGTTATCTGGTTGAAAATTTCGGAATACAAACGGATTTAATTTTAGAACAATACGATATACGATCAGCCCATGAGCATCCCGAATTATCATTATTAAAAGCAGAGCTTTGGTTTTGCATTCAATATGAAATGGTAACAGGGCTTCAGGATTTTTGTGTGCGCAGAACGGGCCTTGTCAATTTTGATATTCATCGCGTAATAAAATGGAAACATGAAATTGCCGATGAATGTAAAATACTTTTAAAGTGGAGTGATGATAACATGATTGCAGAACTTAGGTCTTTGGAGGAATTGATTTTGTCGGTTCAGAACTTTAAAGGTAATCCGTCATAATATCATTAAGGTGTTCTTATGAATAAATAAAATTTCACAACAATAAAAAAGCAGTAAGAAAAATTGCCGTTGCGCTTAATTTTTCTAATGAGACTGTTAACTTACACGGTCTTTTCTCTCAACAATAAGATAGCGAGTTGGATTTTTGGTAGTGAGAATTGAATGTTATTATATTCTGAAAATAATTTAATATGGCAAAAAAATTAAAAAGCGTGGTTGATAAAAACAGTCTTTGGGGCATAGACATGGGCGGTACAAAGATTGAAGGCGTTATTTTGAAATCAGCAAAAGACCCTGAAGTACTTTTTCGTGATCGTGTTCCCACTGGGGCTGATCAAGGCTACGAACATATTTTGCAACAGGTAAAAAAGGTTGTTGATATGATGGAGAAGGAGGCTGGCTTCAAACCTGTGAAAATTGGTATAGGTACACCCGGAACGCTAGATCCAAAACGCGGATTGATGAAAAATTGCAACACGATTGTAATGAACAACACGCCTATGAAAAGCGATTTAGAAAAATTGCTAGGCGTAAAAGTAGAGATGGCGAATGATGCCGATTGTTTCGCTTTAGCGGAAGCACGTTTTGGTGTAGTGAAAGAAGAATATCCTGATGCGCGTATTGTGTTCGGTGTAATTATGGGAACAGGTGTTGGCGGTGGATTGGTAATTGATGGACGTGCGATTGTTGGGTTGCAAGGGATTGCCGGTGAGTGGGGTCATAATTTTTTAGATGAATCAGGCGGGCCATGTTATTGCGGAAAATCGGGATGCGTTGAAAAAGTTATTTCGGGTCCTGCATTAGAAGAATATTATTTTAAAGAAACAGGTAATCGAAAACCATTGAAAGATATTGTAGCGTTGGCTGATTCGAAGGTTGATCCAACTGCACAAAAGACAATGATTCGCCTTGTGGAATATTTTGGAAAAGCATTGAGTGTGATTATTAACATTATCGATCCGGATGTAATTGTGATTGGTGGTGGTGTAGGGAACATCGATCTGCTGTACGACCGCGGATTAGATTCACTCCGCAAATATGTATTTAATGATCGTCTTGATACGCCTGTGGTGAGACCATCGCTTGGCGACAGTGCCGGAGTTTTTGGCGCGGCCTACCTCGTTAGTTAACAAAGGTACACAACGAACAACCATCAACGAACAACGAATTATTATGAAACGAATTGCAATCCTCGGCCCCATTCCACGCGATCATATTGTTACGCATCAAGGTGATTTGATCCAAAAGTGGGGATGTGTTACGCATCCGGCCATTGCGTTGTCAGCGCTGGCTGGAAATAAAATTGAGATTATACCAGTATGTCATTTACGTCAGGTTGATTTAGATAATGTGATGGAAGTATTTGATGGATATGAGGGCATCAACACAAAATTCATTACCACAAAAAATGATCAGGGTGATATTATCAGTCTGCGTTTTTTAGATATGAACAATAGAGTTGAACGTCAAACGGGTTTTATGGATCCCATCATGCCCGATGATGTAAAGCGATTAATTGATTGTAAGGTATTTGTTTTCATTCCGATAAGTGATTACGAAATTTCTTTGGAGACTTTAAAGTTTTTAAAGAAAAAAAGTAACGGCATCGTTGTGTTCGATGCGCACGGCCCCACCACTGCTTGCTTGGTGAATGGCGAACGTCAACGTAAGTTTTGGATTGATAGAGATCAGTGGCTTCCATACATCGATGTATTGAAAATGAATTTGGAAGAGGCGCATGCATCTTGGTTTAAAAAAGAATACGAGAGTATTGATTTTGCTGAAACTCCAGAAGTAGATCGAGACCTTCTTCGAAAATTCGCTGAACACTGTCTCTCGAAAGGAGTGAAGTGCGTGTACATCACCGTTGATTCGCGCGGCTGCCTTGTTTATTATAAAGAGCGTGGAAAATTAAGAGAAGAAATGGTAGTAGCCGTAAAGGTTAATAACGTGGTGGACACAACGGGTTGTGGAGATTCCTTTGCCGGTGGCGTTGGTTTTGGATTATTGCAAAAGCCAAGAGATTATATTGGAGCTGCTCGCTATGGCAATGCTCTGGGTGCGCTGCGTACGCAAGGAAAAACGTTTGCAGTATTTAAATCTCTAGACGAAACGAATAAAATCATAAAGGAAACTTACTTTTGATGCCATTTTATTAAATAGACAATAGACAATAGACAATAGACAATAGATGTTAGGCAAAAGCCTCTACAAGTATCTAGATACTCAAGTCTAACTACTAATGTCTCACTACTAACTACTAACGACTTGATTAAAGCCTGCATATTTGATTTAGACGGTGTAATTGTTGACACAGCACATTATCACTACATGGCTTGGAAAAGATTAGCAAACGAATTGGGTTTCGATCTTTCGAAGGATGAGAATGAGAAACTAAAAGGTGTAAGTCGCATGCACTCCCTTGAAATTATTTTGAGTCTCGGTGGAGTTGCATTGAGTGATCATGATAAAGAAGTATTGGCCAATAAAAAGAACGGCTGGTTTGTTGAATACCTTGAGCGCATGGCACCCGATGAAATTTTTCCTGGTGTTAAACCTTTATTGATTGAACTTCGCAAAAAAGGAATTAAGATTGCGCTTGCTTCAAGCAGTAAAAATGCAATGACTGTTTTAAATCTACTTCATATTCAAAATGAGTTTGATGTTATTGTTGATGGTACGATGACAGTCAACTCGAAACCAGATCCTGAGATATTTTTACTAGCTGCACACAAACTTGGTCTTGATCCGAACGAATGTCTTGTATTCGAAGATGCCGAAGCTGGTGTGGAAGCTGCTCTTGCAGCGGGCATGCAATGCATTGGTGTTGGCTCGCCCGATCAACTAGGCAAGGCGAATAAGGTAATTACCACCACGGGTGAATTTCAACCGGAACAACTGGCGACACTCTAGAGAACACGATTAACTATTAACTGATAACGAATCGATGAAAGCATATCTCAAACATCACGAATGGCAAATCATTGAAGAAGGTTTGGATCCTCATTACAATAAAATTTCAGAAAGTGTTTTCAGTATTGGCAATGGCCGCATGGGACAACGCGCCAATTTTGAAGAAGAGTATTCTGGTGAAACACTTCGCGGAAGTTATGTTGCCGGAGTTTATTATCCTGACAAAACACGTGTGGGCTGGTGGAAGAATGGATATCCTGAATATTTTGCCAAGGTATTGAACGCACCGAATTGGATAGGCATTCACATCAGTATCGAAAACCAAAAGCTTGATTTAGCAAAATGTAAGGTAGAAGATTTTAAGCGCGTGCTTGATATGAAGATCGGTCTTCTATCCCGAACCTTTTCCGCGACTTTTGCTGATGGAAAAAAAGTAAAAGTAGAATCAAAACGATTTTGCAGCATGGCGCATGGCGAGATTGGCGCCATTCGGTATTCGATCACACCTCTTAATTTTTCTGCCACAGCGGTTTTATCAATCCATGTGGATGCTGATGTGGTGAACAAAGATTCAAATTATGATGAGAAATTTTGGGAAGAAATATACAAAGAAGCGGATGAAGGTAGTGCGATTGTAACGGCTCAAACGAAGAAGACAAATTTCCATGTAACTACTGGAATGCGATATGGAATTGAGTGCGAAGAAAAGAAGGTCACCTTCAATCGTATCAATACAGAGCTTCGAGAAAAATTTGCCGGCAATGTTATTCAACTTGAATTAGAGGAAGGTAAGGCGCTAGTGATTTATAAGTATGCAGCCATACTTTCTTCTGAGAATCATTCAAAAGATAAATTAGTTTCAGCGTGTAAATCTGTTTTAGAGCAAGCGTTTGCAAAAGGGTTTGACGGCTTGCTGAAAGATCATATAAAAGTATGGGCACATAAATGGGAAGAATGTGATATTACAATTGATGGTGATATAGCTGCACAACAAGGTATTCGATTTAATATTTTTCAACTCACGCAAACCTATACGGGTGAGGATGAAAGATTGAACATTGGCCCGAAAGGATTTACCGGGGAAAAATATGGAGGAAGTACGTATTGGGATACTGAAGCATATTGTCTTCCATTTTACCTGGGCACATCTGAACCAAAGGTAGCGCGCAATTTATTAATCTATCGGTATAAGCATTTGCAAAAAGCAATTGAGAATGCACAAAAGTTAGGCTTTACAGATGGCGCAGCATTTTATCCATTCGTTACCATGAATGGTGAAGAATGTCATAATGAATGGGAAATTACCTTTGAGGAAATTCACCGCACCAGTGCAATGGCATATGCAATGCGCGATTACATTGACTACACAGGTGATAAAAATTACTGGAGTGAATTCGGACTGGAAGTACTGATCGGTATTTCACGCTTCTGGGCGCAACGTGTGAACTGGTCGGCAGATAAAAATAAGTATGTAATACTTGGTGTAACTGGTCCGAATGAGTATGAGAACAATGTAAATAATAACTGGTACAGCAATTACCTTGGCGCGTGGACGTTACGATTTACGCAGGAAGCGATTGACTACGTTAGGAAAAATGATTCGAGCCGGTACATAGAAATTGTACAAAAAACAGATTTCAGGGAAAGCGAAGAAACGGCTAAATGGAAAGACATTGTTGAGAAGATGTATTATCCAAAAGATGAGAAGCGTGGTATAATTTTGCAACAAGATGGATTTCTTGATAAGGAATTACTACATGTAAGTGATCTTAAACCGACTGATCGCCCAATAAACCAAAAGTGGTCGTGGGATAGAATACTTCGTTCATGTTTTATAAAGCAAGCTGACGTTCTTCAGGGTATTTATTTGTTTGAAGATGATTTCGATATTGAAACCATTAAAAAGAATTTTGATTTTTATGAACCGATGACGGTGCATGAGTCATCGTTGTCGCCCTGCGTTCACGTTATATTGGCGTCAAAGCTAGGCTATAAAGAGCAAGCATATGATTTTTATTTGCGCACGGCTCGCTTAGATCTTGACGATTATAACAACGATACAGAAGATGGTTGCCACATTACATCAATGGCAGGTACTTGGATGAGTGTAGTGAAGGGATTTGGTGGAATGAAAGTGAAGGATGGAAAATTACATTTCAATCCGTTTATTCCGGATCAATGGAAGTCGTACTCTTTTAGACAAGAATTTAGAGGACGTGTAATAAAGATAACGGTAGATCAGAAAGGTGTCCATACTAAATTGGAATCTGGTGAATCGTTGGAGATTGAATTAAGTGGAAAGACTGTTGTGTTGAGCGCAGCGAAGTAACTTGAAATTGAAAGCTGATTGTTGAAAAAATAACAAAGATCAAATGGTATGAAGAAATCGATTTTTAAGTTTTTGGCAAAAGTCAATTCAGTGATTCTTCCTCGGTACAGTCAGCGAGACATCACGAAACTTTCAAAGATTGATAAAGCATTAGTAGCGTATCGATATTGGGTAACGCTTCACGTGTTGGATTGAGAGATTATCATAAAATAATTTCTAAAGCGCACGCAAAATCCGGAAAGGTAATAGTAATATCTCGCTTATAAGTTTGAATAGTAATCCGAACGTGAGCCCCACAATACTAAACGGTAATAAGATTAACCATACTATTGGAAATAGAAATATCATAAGGAGTGCAAAAGGCCAGCACATTGCAAATAGAATGCACCAAAGTAAAAAAGCAATTAATGTCTTCATGATTGCTGTAGTTTCGTATCATGCTACAAACAGTCAACCAAACTCGTAATCGTTCAATGCGCGTTT
>JBBRFY010000075.1:0-17872 GCA_038241205.1 Cytophagales bacterium | reverse complement strand
AGAGGTAGGCTCATCTAAAATTAAAACCTTCGGATCATGCAGTAAAGCTTGCGCTAATCCGATGCGTTGTCTGTATCCTTTTGAAAGCGATTCTATTTTCTTGTTCTGTTCGCGTGTCAATCCACAACGTTCAATCATTTCGCCTACGCGCGATTTCAACCCCGCACCTTTAAGATTATACAATCCACCAATAAATTCAAGGTATTCATGAACGTACAAATCAAGGTAAAGCGGATTGTGCTCAGGTAAATAGCCCGTCACTTTTTTTACCGCCATAGCGTTCTCCATTACATTGTATCCGGCCACGATTACATTTCCAGATGTTGGTGGCAGAAAGGACGTTGCCATTTTCATGGTAGTCGATTTTCCTGCACCGTTCGGTCCGAGAAAACCTACGATCTCCCCTTCCTGCACCTCAAACGATATATCATCGACCGCTTTTTGCTGGTCGTAGAGTTTCGTTACATGTTGAATTTGAAGGGACATAGATATTTTGAAGTCGCAAGAATAAAGGTTAAAGTTTAAGGTTCAAAGTTTAAAGTTCAAGGTTTCAGGTTTCGTAAAGCAATCGACTTGAATCCCAACCTTAAAAGTACTGCCAAAATAAAGTTACCAACGGTAAACGCGGCTTATTAATTGCCGTTGACTTAACCAATGTTTTTTAGAACTTTGCACATTCAAATACTTTAATATGAGGTTTACACTGATAGCACTACTCTTTATTTTAGCCACCACATCTTTTGCTCAGGATGGCTATAACATCAAATTTAAAGTTCAAGGACTAAAAGATACCACCGCTTTTCTGGCGCATTACTATGGAGAAAGTACGTACCTAAAAGATACTGCCAAGGTTAATAGCAAGGGTGAATTTACATTCGATGGCAAAAAAGCGTTGCCACAAGGTGTGTATATGCTCGTGCTCAATAACACACGTGTTCTGGAATTTGTGATTAGCCAAACGCAACGCTTCAGCCTCGAAACCAAAACAGAAGATTACGTTAAGAACATGAAGGTTACAGGTGATGTGGATAATAAACTCTTTTTCGAGAACATGATTTTCAATATGGATCGCCATCAGGAAGCTGAGCCGTTCATTAAAATTATTCAAGACAGCACGTTAACAGAAGATAAAAAGAAAGAAGCACGCGAAAGTTTTTCAAAAATAAACGATAAGGTAACAGCCTATCAAAAAGATGTAATTGCGAAACATCCTACCATGCTAACAGCGCGCATCTTTAAAGCAAATCTTCCGATTGCTATTCCAGATGCACCAAAGAAAGCAGATGGCACTATCGATTCTACGTTTCAGCTTAAATGGTATCGCGAACATTTCTTCGACAATTTTGATCTGGCAGATGATGCCCTTATCAGAATGCCGAAGGCGATCTATTCAGAAAAGATAATCGAATACCTTACTAAGTTATATGTGCCACAAGCAGACACGATTACAAAAGCAATTAATAAAGTGGTGGCGCTCGCAAAGAAAAATAAGGAGACCTATAAGTATTCTGTTTTCACCATCATGAGAAAATATCAGGAACCAGAAATTATGGGGCTTGATGAAGTTTATGTTAATCTCTATGACAAATATGTAGCACCCGGTGAAATGGATTTCTGGATGAATGATTCTTATAAGAAAAATGTAAAGGAGTATGCGAACCGCTTGCGTAAAAGCTTGGTAGGTAAGACGGGTGCTAATTTAATTATGCAAGACCTTAGTCTTAAACCACGTTCGATGTATGATATAAAATCGAAATATACCATCCTCTTTATTTTCGATCCTGATTGTGGTCACTGCAGAAAAGAAACGCCTGTGCTCGTGGAGTTCTATACTAAAAGCAAAACAAAATTGGATGTAGAAGTATTCGCGGTTAGCGCAGATACATCACTTGTTAAGATGAAAGATTTTATAAAAGAATTTAAAACGCCTTGGATTACGGTGAACGGTCCGCGCACCTACGTTGGCAATTATCAGGAATTATATGATGCCGTTACAACACCATCGCTTTACATTCTTGATCGCAAGCACAAAATTATTGGCAAGAAAGTACCTGTTGAAAAGCTGGATGATTTCTTAACACAATATGAGAAGTTCGAAAAAGCTAAATCGCCTGCACGACTTTAGAGTTGCGTTTTATAAATCGCAATGCGTACTTCGTTAATCATAAAATTTCGTTGCAACCGGTAACTATTTTGATTTTTTTAAGTCTTATATGCAACTATTCAGTTATTTGAGAGTATCTAATGTGTAAAAACAATATCCAAAATTAAAAATTACAGGTATGGCATTCTTTGACAATCTCCTCGGCAAGAAAAAGCAAATCGTGAAGGCGAAATGCCCGATTACAAAAGAAAAAATTGATACTGGATTTGGATATTTACTTACCACCTCTGATGTTATCGCCTCCAAAAAATATTGGGATATGGTGATGACAGAGCCCGAAACTATGTCGTACTCCGTTTCTCATTTTAAAAATCTTTCAAGCGGCACACAAATGCGCAACATGATTTTTGAAAAATACAGCGGCATTGAAACGCCCTGGATGATTTCAGACTCATGCATTAATCTTTTTGAAAATATCGATAAGCAAACGGCTCGCGAGAACGCCAAAAAATGGTGGGCAGCAGAAGGTAAGTTCACTCCTAACAATTCTGGTTCTGCCGAAAAAACGTTAGAAGCCGATGAATTTAAAAACTTAAAAGACTATGCAGTTCTCGAAGCAGGACGATCACGCGCAGCACTCCATTAATTTTTTTACAGGTTTAGGTTAGGTAAAAGCCCTCGCGAATTTTCGTGGGGGTTTTTAATTTAAGTAATCTTACTTAACCGGACTTACCTAATCTTTCTTTTAACACGGAGTACACTGAGAAACAGCCCACAGAGATTGCACAGAGAAATACCCTTGGTGGTTAAATTGATTTTTTGAGACCGCACTTACCTAATTATTGCGGGCAATGGTAAATTCCACCAATTGAATGAGCGATTGCTTATAAGTAGAGTCTGGGAAATCTTTCATTAGCAAAAGCGCATCCTGATGGTATCGGTTCATTGCTTCCTGAGCGTATTCAATGCCTCCCGATTTTTTCACAAAGGCAATTACCTCTTTTACCTTTTTTGGTTTAGTACTCTCATTCTTAATAATGCTGATGATCTTTCGCTTCTCCAACCAAGTTGCTTTCGACAATGCATAAATCAGCGGAAGCGTCATCTTCTTTTCTTTAATATCAATACCCACGGGCTTACCAATCTCATCATCGCCAAAATCGAAAAGATCATCTTTTATTTGAAACGCCATGCCTATGTTCTCTCCGAATTTATGCATGGTTTTTACAACCTCCTCGCTTGCGCCAGAAGAGCTGGCACCAACGGCACAACATGAAGCAATAAGAGAAGCCGTTTTTTGCCGGATAATGTCGTAATAAATTTCTTCGTTTATATCCAGGCGCCTTGCTTTGTCTATTTGCAATAATTCTCCCTCGCTCATTTCGCGCACGGCATTGGTAACAATACTTAATAGGCTGAAATCTTTATTTTCGACAGAAAGCATCAATCCGCGGGAGAGCAAAAAATCGCCTACCAAAACGGCAATTTTATTTTTCCACAACGCATTAACTGAAAAAAAACCTCTGCGGTAATCGGCCTCGTCTACAACATCATCGTGAACCAATGTAGCGGTATGAAGTAGTTCAATGAGGGAAGCGCCACGATAGGTCGACTCGTTAATTTTTCCGCACGTTCCGGCACTTAGAAACACAAACATGGGGCGCATTTGCTTGCCTTTGCGCTTCACAATGTAGCCCATTATTTTATCCAACAACAATACCTTTGTTTTCATAGAAGCTCGAAACTTCTGTTCGAACTCTTCCATCTCCCGGGCTACAGGGGTTTTAATATCTTCAAGACGTAAAGGCATGTGGCACAATAATACACATTGATGTGTAAATTTTATATGGCCGCACGAAAATTCCGATCGCTATTAGGTCAGAATAAGATAATATTTCATGACGTCTAGGCCTGCATATTATTCTGCTACTTTAGGTTTATTAAGTGGATAAAAACGCGGGATTTACAAGAACTCCGCAAACAACGCTTCCTAGATGTGAGTAATGAAAGGAAGCGTTATCCTACATATCTTCGAAACAGGTCAGCTTTGAGATGTCTATAATGTGGTGCTAGCGGTAGTGGTATTGAGTGTAATAGCATGGCGAATTACATTAAAAAAAAAAATCATTTTAAGCCGATGTTTAGAATCTAAAAATTGATTTTATATTTAACGATTATCCAACGATCAGAGCCCTATGTTTCTTCAAATTACCTTGCTTCTTGTAGGCTTCATCGTACTTATTAAAGGCGCTGACTTTTTGGTTGGTGGAGCATCGTCCATTGCCAAGAAGTTCAACATTTCCAATCTGGTAATTGGACTTACTGTCGTTGCCTTCGGAACATCAACCCCGGAATTAATTGTTAGTTCTCTCTCGGCAATCAATGGAAATGGTGACGCTGCTTTTGGTAATGTTATCGGTAGTAATAATTTTAATATACTTTTTATTTTAGGTGTTGCCGGCTTAATCTATCCCTTAGTTGTTCAGCGAAACACAGTGAAATTTGAAGTTCCCATTTCACTGCTTGCAGCGCTCTTGGTTTATATTTTAGTGAATGATCAAATTCTTTGGGGCACAGTGCAAGAAGACGCTAAATATAATGGTGTATTGAGTCGGTTAGATAGTGCTATACTCTTGGCATTTTTTGTTCTGTTTATGTTCTACGTCTATAAATCGATGAAGACCACAAGCAACATACAGGAAGACTCAAAAATAAAACTATACACAACACCGGTCGGAGTTGGGCTTGTTGTATTGGGTATGGTGATGTTAATTGGTGGCGGAAAATTGGTGGTTGATAGCGCTGTTTTTATTGCAAAAGAATTTGGCTTAAGCGAACGACTTATTGGTTTGACTATTCTTGCTGCCGGCACTTCATTGCCAGAACTTGCCACATCGGCTGTAGCCGCCTATAGAAAGAATACCGACATTGCCATAGGTAATGTTATCGGCTCAAATATTTTTAATCTGTTGTTAATTTTAGGTGTCACCGGATTAATCCATCCCATCAACTTCAATGCGGCTTTAAATTTCGATCTTGAAGTTCTTGGTATGGCCACCATCGTTACCATGGTGTTTATGTTCACTATAAATAAACGTACGCTCGATCGGTGGGAAGCGTTTATTCTTCTTTGTGGATATGTTGCTTATATATTTTACCTTATCACAAACGATACTTTTTAATTCAATGGAGTATCCCACTCCATTTTGTCAATCCAGAGAAATTTTCTGATGACACAGGCGAATTAAAGATTCCAAACACACTAGAACCCGAGCCGCTCATACTCGCGTACACCGCTCCCAGCAAATACATCTTTTCTTTTATCGCTTTAATTTCAGGAAATTTTTTAAATACCGATTCTTCAAAATCATTTTTTACAACATCCTTCCAACGGTCTATCGGAGTTGCTATCAACGTATTTTGTAAGGAGACTATTTGGTGCTTAGGGTTAACGTTGGCATACGCGTCCTCTGTTGAAACATGTAGTTCAGGTTTTACCAATACTAAGAATTTGCCTTTCAAAGAAATTTCAATTGCCGTTAACACTTCTCCCCGGCCAGCCCCAAACCTAGGCAGATCTTGAATAAAGAAAGCACAATCGCTACCCAATGCAGAAGCGTAATGCATTAACTTATCGGCAGCAATATTTAATTGAAAAATGGAGTTCAACAATCGTAAGGTATGTGCTGCATCTGCAGATCCTCCTCCTAAACCTGCACCAGTCGGAATAATTTTATGAAGATGGATTTTTACCGCAGGTAGCTTGTGTTCTTTCTGAAGAAGATGATATGCTTTTAAACAAAGATTATCATCTTCCCTTCCGGGGATGGAATTGCCGGAAGTCGAAAAGACAAGTGCGTTAGCAGGGATAATTTCCAGAATATCTGTCCAAGGCATTGGATAGAAACAGGTTTCAATGTTATGATAACCATCCGGTCTTTTATTCAGAATGTTTAGACCAAGATTGATTTTGCAGGGAGGGAAAGAAACCATGGCAAAGGTTCAAAGTTCCAGGTTCAAGGTTTCTGTATAGGTAGCAGAAACCTTGAATGTGGAAAATTAATATTACTTGGAAAGACGTTCAATCAATTCAGTTGTAATACCGCTGGCAGAGAAACCACCATCGTGCATTAAATTTTGCATGGTTACCATTCGGGTGTAATCAGAGAATAACGACACAATGTAATTCGCACAATCTTCAGCAGTGGCATTTCCTAAAGGTGACATCATCTGGGCGAAATCATAAAATACATCAAACCCAGAAATGCCTGCTCCTGCTGTTGTTCGAGTTGGCGATTGGGAAATGGTATTAACGCGTACCTTCTTTAGTTTTGCAAAGCGGGCGCCATAACTTCGGGCGATAGACTCCAGCATTGCTTTGGCTTGAGCCATATCAGTATAATCAGGATACGAGCGCTGAGCAGCAATGTAACTTAACCCAACAATAGATCCCCACTCGTTCATTGAATCTAATTTTTCTGCTGTCTGCATTACCTTATGAAAAGACAAAGCAGAAATATCCAGTGTTTTTAAATACCAATCGTAATTCATATCACCATACTCTTTTCCTTTGCGGATGTTTGGACTCATGCCAATAGAGTGAAGAACAAAATCAATCTTGCCGCCAAGAATTTCTGTTGATTTAGAAAATAACGCAGTAAGGTCTGCTTCAGACGTTGCATCAGCCGGAATAACTTCGGCATTACACGTTTTAGCAAGGTCATTGATTTTGCCCATGCGCATGGCGATGGGAGCATTGGTAAGCGTAAACGCACCGCCTTCTTCATTTACTTTCAACGCAGTTTTCCAAGCGATCGAATTTTCATCCAGTGCCCCAAAAATTATTCCGCGCTTTCCTTTTAATACATTATTAGCCATAGCTTAGTTTCGGATAGAATGGTTGATTAAAACACAATAATACGATTCATCTGGTTAAATAGTAACTTTCTATACATCCTCTCATGCCCAAAAAAGCAAAACATGTTTCCTTTCAACGCTGGTGCGGCTACCGGTAAATATTGCGACCAACGGGAAGTTGTGATTGCCAGCCTTTCAACCAATGCCTCATAAAAACAAATAGCATCTTATTTCATATTGCTAAATTTTATACAGCTCGTGCAGATAAAGTATATTGCTGCGCTGTATGAAATTATCTCCATCCCAACCCATTGGTGTTTTCGATAGTGGTATTGGCGGGCTCACGGTAGCACACGCCATTACAACGCTCTTGCCCAACGAAAACATGATCTATTTTGGCGACACTGCCCATCTTCCGTATGGTGATAAATCGGAAGCCGCCATTCAGGCTTACTCAATAAAAATTGCAGACATTTTGTTAACCAAAGGGTGCAAGGTAATTGTGATCGCCTGTAACTCGGCATCTTCTGCTGCTTATGCATTATTAAAAGAATATGTGCGAAACGATATTCACATTATCAATGTAATCGACCCCATGGTAAATTTTGTGGTGGATGCGTTTGCCGGAAAACGAATTGGTTTGATCGGAACGAAAAGAACAGTGCAATCAGGTGTCTATTCCAAAAAGATAGATGAAGGCAAAAAAAACATTACACTCTGCACGCTTGCTACACCACTTTTAGCGCCCATGATTGAAGAGGGATTTTTTAACAATCAGATTAGCCATGAAATTATTGCGCAATACCTATGCGAGCCATCCCTTGAAAACATTGACGCGCTCATTCTGGCGTGTACTCATTACCCTTTAATTAAAAAAGAAATAACAAATTTCTATTCCGGTAAAATGTCCATTCTCGATTCATCGGAAATTGTAGCCACTGCGTTGAAAGGTTATTTGGAAAAAGAAGCGCTACTTAATCCACAACCGTTAGCAAACCATCAGTTTCTTGTTTCAGATTATACTGAATCTTTTGAAGCCGCTGCGCGCATGTTCTTTCATCAGAAAGTTCAACTGGAAAAATATCCCTTATGGAATTAATGAAGTATGTTTGACGTACTGTTTTAGCGAAAAAAATAATTTTCAGTACGAAATATTTTATCAAATTTAAACACACTAACCCCTAGCCCTGACAACCTTATTTTTCATACTGCCCTTTTTACTTTTTTATACCATCGTTGCTGTGTATGCAGAACGTAAAGTATCTGCCTTTATACAAGATAGACTCGGTCCTATGGAAACCGGCTATTACGGAATGGCTCAAACCATAGCCGATTTGTTAAAGGCATTGCAAAAAGAAGATATCATTCCCACCAAAGCTGTGTCACCGCTTTTTAAAATTGCGCCCATCATTATTTTTGCTTCCATTTTTACGGGCTTTGCAGTATTACCTATTGCACCTTCGTGGAAGGGAGCGGGTATCTTCTCTTCTGTTTTTTTTCTTCTTGCCATTGTATCGCTCGATGTAATTGGGATCATCATTGCCGGATGGAGCTCCAATAATAAATACAGTATGTTGGGCAGTTTGCGTTCAGTAGCCCAAATTATTTCGTATGAAATTCCGCTCGGCCTTTCCGTTCTTTGTGTTTGCATGTTGTGCCAAACGCTGGACTTACAAGAAATTTCTTTTCAGCAAAACATTTATAATACTGAACCAAATTACCTGTTTGGCATTCCTGCTTTAGGTGTTGACACAACTCCAATAGGCGGATTTTTAACGTGGAATGTTTTCAGAATGCCCTTCATGTTTTTAGTATGGATAATCTTTTTTATAGCTTCATTGGCGGAATGTAATCGTGCGCCATTCGATTTGCCAGAGGCGGAATCTGAAATAGTAGCCGGATTTCATACCGAATATTCCGGGGCAAGATTTCTCGTAATCATGCTGGGTGAATATGGAATGATGCTATTAGTCAGTATATTAGGCGCAGTTTTATTTTTTGGAAGTTGGGCTACTCCATTGCCTAACATTGGCTCGCTCCGTTTGGCGGAGTGGACAAGTGGAGAATTGAATACCGGGGCGTCAACCCTTTGGGGGATTTTTTGGATGGTTGGGAAGACCTTCTTTTTTGTTGCGTTACAAATGTGGATACGATGGACGTACCCGCGGCTTAGAGTAGATCAACTAATGGCGGTCTCCTGGAAATACTTAACACCTTTTGCCTTGGCATTGGTAATTTTATGTGGATTTTGGAAAGTAATTTTTATTTAATGCGCGTGAGGAATTTTTATCTAATCTTATGTTTTGCGATTTCATCGCTCCAACTTCATGGACAAACTCGTATCGACAGTTTGGAAAACCGGTTGAAAGAAAATGTTTCTGATACCGCCAGAGTTAGTGTTCTTACACAATTATCAGAAGCGTATTTGTACATCGATTTTGTTAGAAGTAAAAACTATGGTAAGGAAGCATTAGAACTTGCTGAAAGAATAAATGTGGCGCCATATAAGATTTTGGTGTATCGAAATGCCGGTACGCTTTATACCAGTATGGGCGATTACACCACTTCCCTGAAATACGATAATCTTTCCCTTGAAAATTCAGTTGCCATATACGATAGCGCAAATATTTCAAGAAGTTATAACAACATTGGAAACGATTATTATGATTTAGGTGAATACGATGACGCCTATTTCTACTTCACGCAATCATATAACATTGCCAATCTTATTCATAACAAATTACGAATGCTGATTGCATTGCACAATGTTGGTCGCGTATTCAAAGAGTTAGGTCAGTTCGATCGAGCAATCGATCATTTAAAGCTTTCCCAAAAAATGAGCATTGAGGAAAATGATGCTGAAGGAATAGCATTTTCGTATGATGAAATAGGAGATGTAATGCTTCGAAAAGCGGAGATTGATTCAGCGCTCATCGCGTTGAAAATTGCGCTTGAAAAAACCCGTAATCTTAATGTTGACGTTCTGGAGCCAACTGTTTTGTCAAAACTAGCTACGGCTTATTTGGCAAAACGTGAGTATGCTATAGCCTTAGCATATTATGATTCAGCGCAAGTGTTACACACCAAAACAGATAATAAATTTGGTCTTGCGGAAATTGAACTTGGTAGAGGAATTGTTTTTTCGGAAGAGAAAAAGTATGCGCAAGCACTTGTTAAAATTGAACGAAGTCTGGAAATAGCAAAAGAACTCAATGCCCGTATACTTGAAATAAAATGTTACAACCAGCTATCTTCTATTTGGGAAATGAAAGGCGATTATGAAAAATCGCTCCACTACTTTAAGCTGTACAAACAACTTGAAGATGATTTATTTAGCCAGGAAATGCAGGGCAAACTTTTTCGCGATCAAATTCAATTTGCCACAGCCGCAAGAGATTCTAAGATTGCAGCGTTGAGCGAAACTCAATCCATGCAACGCAGGGAGTTAAAACAAAAAGACTTTGTGCGAAATATTCTCTTTGTAGTAATGGCGCTGAGTGTTATACTTCTGGTATCAGTCTATCGAAGTGGCCAGCGAAGACGCCAAATTAACAAGCTTCTATTGAGTCATCAAGACGAAATGGAAAAACGTAGCGAAGAACTCGAACGCCTTAATCAGGTAAAAGATAAATTCTTCTCCATTATATCACATGACTTGCGTTCGCCAATCAATGCCCTTGCCGGATTGCTCGATCTCCTTGATAAGGGCGCATTGACGAGTGCTGAATTACCCAATCATATAAAAGAAATTAAGGCCAGGTTCAATCATACCAGAACGCTGCTTAATAATCTTCTTGACTGGACGTTGCTTCAAATGGACAAGCTAAACTTACAACCCGCCAAAATCGACATCAGAAATATTACCGAAGAAAATATACTTTTATTGAATTCAGTGCATGGAAAACAAATTAACCTTATCAATGAAGTGCCCGAACGCACCATCGCTTTCGCAGATTCAAACACGGTGAACCTCGTTATTCGAAATTTAATTACCAACGCCATCAAGTTCACCAATGATGGGGGCAATGTAATCGTTAAGGGCAAAATGAAGAGCAAAGAAATTTTAGTTTCCGTACACGACAATGGTGTGGGCATGAACCCTGAAGTAATGAGTATGCTGTTTGATAAAACCGCTCCATATACCACACGCGGCACCGCCAATGAAAAAGGCACTGGCCTCGGCCTCATTCTATGTAAGGAGTTCGTTGAAAAAAACGGAGGAAAAATTTGGGTTGAAAGCGAAGAGGATAAAGGCAGTATATTCTTCTTCACACTTCCGAAAGGTAGTTAGCCAACAAAAAGTATTTCGGTCTCACCCTGAATTATCTTCTGCGAATTGTTTCTATTCGCTGATTCCATTCTATTTTTGCTCACCAACTTATGGAACATATAAGGAATGCATATTGGAGAAATATTTCAGATTCAATTCGCTCATTGTGGGGTGGATTGAAACTCACTTTCATGCATCTTGTAAAAGCCCGTAAGACACAACCAATCGTTTCCATTACGCATCCAAATTATTTTGCCGAACGCGAAGGTATTGCCACCATTCAATATCCATACGAAATGCAGCCTGTGCCCGATAATGGTCGCTACCGATTGCATAATGAAATTGATGATTGCATTGTTTGCGATAAGTGTGCGAAAATTTGCCCGGTAGATTGCATTGATATTGTACCCATCAAGGCCGTTGAAGAAATCGGTAAGACCTCTGATGGAACAACGAAACGAATTTACGCTGCCAAATTTGATATTGACATGGGCAAGTGCTGCTTCTGCGGTTTGTGCACTACCGTTTGCCCCACCGAATGCTTAACGATGACAAAGGTATTTGACTTCAGTGTTACCGACATGCGCGAACATAATTATGCGTTTGGCGAAATGACTGAGACTGAAATTGCAGAAAAGAAAAACATTCTTGAAGAATATCAAAAAAGCAAAGTTGCTGCGCTTGCGCATCCCCTAATGACGGAACAGAAAACTGAGAATATTGAAAACACTAAACCTATTGCCAAAACTGTTTTCAGACCCAAAATAAAACCGTCTACACCACCTGCTAAAACGGAATGACGCTACTAAATTTTATATTCTATTTTCTGGAAGCAGTTGCTGCGGTCTCCGCCATCAGCATGATTTTTATACGCAATGTATTTTACGGTGCATTGTTGGTGGTTACATGTTTACTGGCATTGGCAGGAATATATGTATTGGCCTTCGCTGAATTTATTGCCGTAACTCAAATTTTAATTTACGCGGGCGGCATATTGGTGGTTATCATTTTTGGAATTATGCTAACATCAAAAATATCGGGCAAACCTTTAGTAGTTCAACATTCTAATGTAATAGCTGGCGTGCTGGCTGGCGTAACGTTTCTGGGTCTGCTTATTTATTTTATTGCTGCACAAAAATTCAATCCATTCTCCACAACCAAATTTGCACCCGAAAAAAGTATTCAAAATTTCGGCACGGGGTTAATGAGCGATTTTATTTTACCGTTTGAAATTGCTGGAATAGTATTGCTGGTCGCGCTAATTGGCGCAGCTGTAATGGCATCTTCTATTAAATCGAAAAATAATTAATGTTTCCCCTCCAGCACTTTCTGTATTTAAGCGCACTTCTTTTTTCAATTGGGCTAATCATCATCATTACAAAACGAAATGCTATTATGATATTGCTCGGCATTGAGCTAATGTTAAATGCTTCAAACTTAAATCTCGTTGCCTTCAATCAACTTAATCCTTCTACTCTCGATGGACAATTCTTTTCATTGTTTGTAATTATTGTAGCCGTGTGCGAAGCTGCCGTTGGACTTTCTTTGGTACTGCGTGTTTATCATGAGCATAAAACTTCTATTCCTGACGAACTTAATAATCTAAAAGATTAAGATGGTAGAAGTTCAGTCACATCAATCTACCACCGTTGAGCTATTTCTACTCGTAGCATTGCTTTTACCTTTACTCTCATTTTTTATTTCGTTTAGTATTTCAGAAAAGTATTCGTGGGTTGTTCCGTTCATCACTACACTTTTACTCCTCACTAGCGTAGTATCATCAGTCTATGTGTTTTTCTCTGTTTGGAAACACGAGCCAGTGGTCGTTCAATTACATTGGTTTACAATAGGTAATTTTAAATTCAATGTTGGAATATTAGTAAACAATCTTTCAGCCATTATGCTGATTGTTGTAACAGGCATTTCATTTCTTGTCCATCTTTATTCCAGTGGTTACATGGCAGCCGATACTTCTATCAGAAGATATTTCGCCATGCTTGGATTCTTTACATTCTCCATGTTGGGAATAGTTGTTGCTGATAATCTCTTACTGATTTTTATTTTCTGGGAACTGGTAGGATTCTCTTCTTATATGCTCATCGGCCATTGGAAAGAAAAGATTGAAGCATCCGCAGCAGCGTCAAAAGCATTTCTCATCAATCGCATTGGCGATGCTGGATTTTTAATAGGCTTAATGATTGTGTGGGCAAATCAAAGTTCGTTTAACCTAATTGAGCTCACCAATACTACAGAGATTTTATCGTGGCAAACATCAGCATCGCTCTGCATCTTTTGTGGCGTGATCGGTAAGTCGGCACAATTTCCATTACTTAACTGGTTGCCCGATGCAATGGAAGGACCAACACCAGTATCAGCATTAATACATGCCGCAACCATGGTGGCCGCAGGTGTTTTTTTATTAGCGCGCATTCATTTTATGTTCACCCCTCCGGCATTAGATGTAGTCATTATTGTGGGAGGTATTACCGCTTTTATGGGAGCATTGGGTGCGCTCGTTCAACACGATATAAAAAAAATATTAGCATACTCCACCACTTCACAGTTGGGATTAATGGTGATGGCCGTTGGTGTGGGCGCTCCTGAAGCAGCGATACTTCATTTATTTACGCACGCATTTTTTAAAGCAGGTTTATTTCTGGCTGCTGGTTCTATCATTCATTCGCTTCACCAGGCGCAACATAAAACCCATGATCATTTCGATGTTCAGGACGTGCGAAACCTCGGAGGGCTACGAAAAAAATTACCGTTTACGTTTATTATTTTTATTCTCTGCGGAAGCGCACTCGCTGGGTTGCCATTCTTTACAGGCTTTCTTTCGAAAGATGCAATACTTACCGCCATCCAACAGTGGATTGGAAGTGAGTTTTCATGGAAGTGGTTCATGTTGGCAATTGCATTTATTGTTTCATTCATCACCGTGCTCTATACGCTCCGTATGATTTGGTCTGTGTTTATGGGTGAAGAGAAAAGAACGTCAACATTACCTATTGCAGAACCTCCTCTTGTGATGCGCATTCCGCTCGCTATTCTTGGTTTTGCATCATTGTGGTTTGTCGTCTGCAGTAATCCATTTGATTATTCAGGATGGCTTTATTCCGGCTTACATGCGGGCAAATATTTTCACTCGAGTTTTATGCCCATTGTTTCTGCGGTGTGGGTGGTACTTGCGCTTGTGGTTGGATACATTCTTCGTAAAAAATCAATTCAATCTTCTTTACTGTTGCATAACTTTTATCTCGACAGAATATATAATGCGTTAATGGTTAAACCAACCTTGCACCTCACTTCCTTTACGAATTACCTCGATAAAAAATGGATTGATGGTTTTATACATTCAACAGTCTACACGCAAGTGATACTGGCACATTTTACAAATTGGTTTGATCGCGTAATAATAGATGGATCAGTTGACGGTGTTGCCGGATTGGCCAAAGGTGTTGGATCCGTTACTCGATCATTTCAAAACGGAAAAATTCAGCTTTATCTTTTCTGGGCGATTTTCTCAATCATTATTTTTCTAATTTGGCTGATTATTTAAAAACAATTACCAAAGCAAAACCGAATTATCAGTTACATGCAGCAATACCTTATCTCACTTCTTATTTTTACACCGCTTGTTGCTGCGTTAATTGGTATTTTCATTCCCGCTAAATCCATTCCTTACTTTAAGGCATTAACGCTTCTGGTCAATATCCTTCAATTACTATTTCTGATTTTAATCTTTAGCCATTACGAATCGAACGGAACAATTCAATTGGTAGAAAAACAATCATGGATTACCATTAACATGGGCGAGCTTGGAACATTAAAAGCCGAATACTTTGTAGGTCTTGATGGTTTAAACTTACCGCTCGTTGCGCTCTCCGTTGTTGTTTTGTTAATCACCACCCTCTCTTCTTGGACTATTAACAAAAATGTGAAAGGATATTTTCTGTTGTTGCTTTTACTGAACGCTTCCATCATTGGAAGTTTTACGGCACTCGACTTTCTTCTATTCTATCTCTTCTTTGAGTTTATGTTGCTGCCCATGTTTTTCCTTATTGCCATTTGGGGAGGAGCAAGAAAAGAATATGCTTCTATCAAATTCTTTCTATACACATTGGTAGGATCAATCTTCATTCTCATTGCAATGATTGGTCTTTACCTATCGGTGAATGATCCTTCCACACCAGGACAACTTGTGCACAGCTTCAATATGCTGAACATGGCTGAGTCTTCTAACTTTATTTCAAACACCATTCTTGATCCTCAACACAGCTGGAAAATCGGACCGTTTCCCGCGCGGTATTGGGCGTTCCTTCTTTTGTTTTTTGGATTTGCCATTAAGCTACCAATGGTTCCGCTGCATACTTGGTTGCCCGATGCACACGTAGAAGCTCCAACTCCAATCTCGGTTATACTCGCTGCACTGCTTCTTAAAATTGGTGGTTATGGTTTGCTCCGAATTGCCTATCCAATTTTTCCAGATGCTGCCATGCACTTCAGTTGGTTTGTTGGATTGATGGGTGTAATCTCCATTATCTATGGAGGATTAAATGCTTTGGCGTGTAAAGATTTGAAAAGACTAATTGCGTATTCTTCAATCTCGCACATGGGATTTGTGTTGTTGGGTATAGCATCTTTAACAACAGAAGGTATCGCAGGATCAGTTTATCAGATGGTGAGCCACGGTATTATTTCAGCGATGCTGTTTTTAATTGCAGGGGTTTTATATGATCGAACGCATGATCGTACCATAGGTAATTATTCAGGTCTTTCAACAAAGATGCAATCATACACCGCTGTTGTTGTCGTTGCGTTCTTTGCGTCCATGGGCTTGCCTGGTTTTTCAGGCTTCATTGCTGAGATATTAATTTTTCTCGGAGCATTCAAATCAAACAGTGTTAACGGACTTCTGCATGAAAGCCTTGCCATATTCGCAACGGTTGGACTTGTGCTTTCTGCAGCATATTACCTATGGACATTGCAACGCATGTTCTTCGGGCCATTTCATTTAAAGGGAGGTATTATAGAAAGTTCAATTGTTGATTTGAACAAGCGTGAATACCTTATGCTTGTACCGCTTGCAATTGCTGCACTGTTTTTTGGAATATTTCCTCAACCGCTGATGGATATTATCGATCCGTTTGCAAAACAATTCAGCGAGTTCGTACTCAACAGTGGAAAGAGTTTAACACTAAATCCATAACCGGTGGAAGTACTGAGTGATAAACTGGAATTGATTCGAATGAGTGTTTCATTCTTCATTCCCGAACTCATTCTGAGCATCGGTATTATTCTTATTATATTGATCGGACTGCTCAAAAAAGAAAGCAGTACGCTCATCAGTCTTTGCAGTTTAATTATTGTTTCGTTATCGTTTTGGTTTGGTATTATTCAAACATCACTACACGGTGCACCGGTAAATCTTTTTTTGGGGATGATACGCGTAGATGGATTCTCTACCTATCTGAAATTTTTAATGGATGCCGGCACGCTACTCACCGTGTTGATGACCTGGCGAAGACAAAACGAACAGCAACATCTCTCTGAGTATTATGTAATGATTCTCGCGGTATTGCTAGGTTCGCATCTTTTGGTGATGAGTAAAAATCTCATCATGGTTTTTCTCTCGCTTGAATTAATATCGATAAGCTCATACATATTAACCGGCTTTTCATTTTCCCGAAAGGGATCGGAAGGTGGTTTAAAATATTTTCTTTTTGGATCGATTGCTTCGGCTATAATGCTTTATGGTTTCTCGCTACTGTATGGATTAACAGGCTCACTCGACTTTTCATCTTTCATTCACATCACCACAATAGGTAATTCACCATTATTTTTAATTGGTGGGTTTATGGCTCTGGTGGGATTCTTTTACAAAATTGCTGCTGCACCACTTCATCCGTGGAGTCCAGATGTATATGAAGCAGCACCCATGCCGGTGGTTGCTTTCTTTTCTGTAATTCCCAAGCTGGCAGGCATTGGTATCTTAACAAAATTTATTCTAACACTCAGTGTAATGAGCCAGCCTGATTTTTCCTGGCAAATTATTCTTTGCGCTGTTGCAATGCTTTCATTAACGGTTGGAAATTTTTCAGCTTTGTGGCAAAAAAATGTGAAGCGCCTAATGGCCTATTCTTCTATCGCACAATCCGGATTTTTATTGGTGGGTGTTGCTGCACTTCTTCCGCAAGGTATTCACTACATGCTTTTCTATGCAACCGTTTACATGCTCATGAATTTCCTTGTCTTCATTTATTTACAACAATTTGAATCGCGCGGAATGCATGAGATAAGTTCGTTTAGCGGAGTAGGGCGAACCAATCCTTTGCCATTCATTTTCATGTTGATCGGTTTTCTTTCCCTCATAGGTTTACCGCCAACGGCAGGATTTACAGGTAAGCTTTTAATTTTTTCATCTCTTTGGGAATCGCTTCAACAATCCGGACACGCAATCTTACTTTACCTTTTCATTTTTGGTTTGCTCAATGCAGTTGTTTCCTTATTTTATTACCTGCGCATTCCGTATTACGCTTTCATAAAAAGTGGTGAAAGCAACTTAAAAACGAATATTATAACATTCGAAAATTTTTTAGGCCTCTCTTTGGTTGTAGGTGTACTCTATCTCTTCTTTAACC
>JBBRFY010000074.1:0-17937 GCA_038241205.1 Cytophagales bacterium | reverse complement strand
GTTATGTCTATTGCCGAAGCATAGATTATTTTTCGGCTCACATCGGGTGACGAACTCCACAACAGCCAACGGTATGAATCGTCTTTGCAACGGTATCGATTTTCAAATGTAAAAGAGGTATTTCCCGATGCGATTTGTTCGATAACCTTAAAGGTATTCACAAGATCATCGGGATGAATAAAATCGATAAACTTTGCAGCCTTTAATTCTTGAATTGACCACCCTAATGTTTTTTCCCAGATTGGATTAAGCTTAATGAAATAACCTTCAAAGCTGGCAATGCAGTTAAGATGAAGAGAATTGTTAAACACCCGTGAGTTCTCGTCTGCCATGCGTTTTGATTCAGACTCCGCCAGTTTACCCGGTGTAATGTCGCTGAGAAATCCCTCAATCAACAACAATTTATTATTACTATAAACTCCTGCACCGATCTCTTCTATCCAACGCCATTCGCCTGACTTGTGCTTTATTCTATACTCTAGCTGAAAACTAACGCGATTATGTAATGCATTATTTACTTGGTTTAGTATATCGTCTTTATCGTCTGGATGATAAAGTTGGACGAAGTTAACTATGCCGGACGTGAATTCATCTGGCGCATAACCAGTGATGGGTAAAATTTTATCGTTTACATAAATTGTGGAATATGTTTCATCCTTGCGGCATAGGTAAATTGCTCCAGGAATATTTTCAGCAATGGCACGAAATTTCTGTTCGCTGTTGGCCAACTCAATTTCTGCGCTCTTCTTTTCTGTGATGTTGCGAACCAACATCAAAATCTTTTCATCACTGATGTACGAAATTTTTGCTGATCGCCATTCCTGTAAATCCGGGGTGCGATACTCCAGATATTGTGGTTGTTGATTTTTTAAAACAGCATCAATTGCAAAATCAAATTGTTTCAATAAATCTCCAGACAATAATTCATTAATTCTCCTTCCGACATATTCTGCCCTTGGCTTAACAAACAATAGTTCGTCATTCTTCGTCCAAATATTGGTGTAGGTTTTTTTATGATCAATCTCAAACACAATGTCATCAATACTATTTAGCAAGGCATGAAGGTGTGCTTCAGAATTCTGCAACAACTGTTCTTTTTTCTTGGCGTCCGTTACATCCGTTGCGATGCCGGCATATCCTATTAGCGCATCATCTTCCCACAGACCTGTTATCGATAAAACAACAGGAAACCGACTCCTATCTTTTCGAATGTATGTCCATTCATTTCGATCGGCCATTTTTGTAATCCGCGCTTTTGCTACAAAAGTTTCGAAGCCCGGAACTACTTCAATATTAAATTCTTCGTTCAGAACGTGCGATCGTTTCACCGTCTCATCAGCATCGTGAAATAATGCCGGGGTAACTTTACCGATCACCTCTTCAGCCGAATATCCTAATAGCATTTCGGCAGCCGTATTAAAACTTGTAATTAAACCTTCACTATCGGTAGAGATTATGCACAATTCAGTCGTACTTATAATAGCCTCCTGAAGGCGATTGGCTTCTGCCAACGCATTTAGGAATTTTTCGTCTTGTGCGTAATTTTTCCGTAATAGAATTTTGTCCATCGGTATTGGGCTCTAGTACGAATGTAAGAAGATTAACCTTTAAAACCTCGCTGGCGAAGTGCTTCAAAAATTACAACGGCTGCTGCCGTGGATACATTCATGGAATCGATTACGCCCTGCATGGGGATAATGATATTGGAGGTGGCATTTTTCACCCAGTTATCCGAAAGACCGGTGGCTTCGGTGCCCATAATGATGGCCGATGGAGCTGTGAAATCGGTTTCATAATAGGGCTTTGATGCCTGAAGGTAAGTACAGAAAATATTAATATTATTTTTCTTTAACCAGTTAATCGTTTCTTCTGAAGTTGCCGAAGCGATTTGCTTGTTAAACACACAACCTACACTCGATCGTATTACATTGGGATTATAAAAATCGGTTTGTGGATCGCAAATAATTACCGCATCAACTCCTGCTGCATCTGCTGTTCGTAAAATTGCGCCAAGATTTCCAGGTTTTTCAACCGCCTCCAAAATCAATAAAAGTGGATTTTCTTTTAAGGTAATATCTTCAAGACGATGTGTCTTTTGTTCGGCAACAGCAATCAAACCACCCGAACTTTCGCGTACCGCAATTTTATCAAACACTTCCCGCGACACCGGAATGAGAAATCTGTCGTTCAATTTTAATTCTACTAACTCTTGAGCTGAAATAATCTCTTCACAGAAAAAAATATTTTGAATTTGATAACCAGCCTCCACCGCATACATCACCTCCTTCTTTCCTTCCACAACAAACACCGATTGCTTTTTGCGCTCGCGAGGTTTCTCCAGCAACAGCAGGCTTTTGATTTTAGGATTTTGTGTGCTGGTAATTAAAACGTGCATTTTGTAAGTTTAAAGTTTCGAGTTTAAAGTTAGAACTCGAAACCAGAAACTCGAAACTTTAAACTTGAAACCTTGAACTTTACACTAACCTACCCTTCCTCCTGGACAGAATATGAATTGCTTGATAGCGGCAACTTCGAAAAGCTGGAGCGATTCGGAGAATACATTCTGATCCGCCCTGAGCCACAGGCCATCTGGCGCAAGTCGTTAGATGAAAGTGAATGGAAGAAAAAAGCACACGCTAAGTTTGTGCGCGAGCAAACCGATAAGTTTCGATTTACAGATGATGTGAAAGGCGGCTGGTCAAAAAATCCATCGATGCCAGAGAGCTGGAATATTAAATACAATTACAATTCACTCAACCTAACCCTCCGCCTTGCCCTTACAGGTTTTGGTCACGTAGGTATTTTTCCTGAGCAAGGCAACAACTGGAATTTTATTTACGATACCATAACCGATTGGAAAGTAGAGAAACCAAAAGTACTGAACTTGTTTGCCTACACGGGTGCTGCTTCTATGGTTGCGCGATCAGCCGGTGCAGAGGTACTTCATTGTGATGCATCGCGGCCCGGTTTAAATTGGGCGAATGAAAATATGCGCCTCAACAAATTGACTGACATACGATGGGTGTATGAAGATGCCTTTAAGTTTGTGCGAAGAGAATTGAAACGCGGAAATAAATATCACGGTATTATTATGGATCCACCACCGTATGGCCGTGGACCAGAAGGTGAAAAATGGACTTTGCAAGAACAGTTGGATGAAATCATTTCCATGACCAGCCAATTGCTTGAAGAGAAAAATAGTTTTTTCGTTTTGAGTATGTATGCCATCGGCCTTTCAGCATTGGTTGGGTTGAACGTAGCCAAGACCCATTTCAAAATTGACCAGCCCGAATACGGTGAATTCTTTTTAAAATCAGCCCAAGACAAAGACCTTCCGATGGGAACGTTTTTAAGATTTAAGATTTAAGATTTAAGATTTAATTGATACTAAATGATTTGCCACGAATGCACGAATTAAATACAAACATGGAATTAACTCGTGCACTTTTGGCAAACCTAATTGTATGGGCAAGCATTGAATTGTATCTTTAAACTATGCAGTCGATTAAAACACCTCCTCGTACTATCATCGAAGTATTTAAAATGCTTCCGGAAGGCACGTTAGCAGAACTTATTAACGGAACAATCTATATGTCACCCGCACCAAATCCTTTTCACCAACGAGTCATCCGAAATCTATCATTTGCCATTTCCTCATTTATTGAGAAGAATGCATTAGGCGAAGTATTCTTTGCTCCGTGCGATGTTTTTTTAGACGATCATGCAAATGCTGTTCAACCTGATATCATATTTATTTCAACCGAAAAAAAAGCAATCGTTCAGAAGTCAGGAATTCTAGGAATACCCAATCTATTAATTGAAGTGCTGTCTCCAGACAACTCGGAACACGACACGGTAGTAAAAAAAGAATTATATCGAAAATTTGGGGTTCAGGAATATTGGATTGTTGATCCAGAAACAAAAGAAACCATTGGTTATTCATTAAAAGACAACCAGTATATATCGTTAGGACAATTTGTTGGCAAAATTCATTCGGTGGTATTAGCCAATCAGACGTTCGATTTTTAAAGAATCATTACTCTTCATTAAACCTTCATACTCCATAGTTATTAGCAGGTTAAAAAACATTACCTTTGCGCCTTAATTCAAAAATTTAAAGAATTTCGAGGCATTATGGAGGTTAATAAGATCAGAAACATCGCTATCATAGCGCACGTTGACCACGGCAAAACTACGCTTGTGGATAAACTTTTACACGCAGGCCACCTTTTCAAAGATCATGAAACTCCCGGTGAGCTTATTATGGACAGTAACGATTTAGAACGCGAGCGCGGTATTACCATTCTTGCGAAAAACGTTGCCGTTCGCTACAAAGACTACAAAATCAACATTATTGATACTCCTGGCCACAGTGATTTTGGTGGAGAGGTAGAACGTGTTTTGAACATGGCCGATGGCTGTTTGCTATTGGTTGATGCTTTTGAAGGCCCAATGCCCCAAACTCGTTTCGTATTGCAAAAAGCATTGCAATTGGGTCTTAAGCCAATTGTCGTTATCAATAAAGTAGACAAGAAAAACTGTACTCCTGACGAAGTGCATGAGCAGGTATTCGAGTTGATGTTCTCTTTAGACGCAACAGAAGAGCAGCTTAACTTCCCTACTTTCTATGGCTCAGCCAAAAATGGCTGGATGGCCAAGGACTGGAAAACACCAACTGAAGACATTACTGCCTTAATTGAAGGTGTAATTGAACACATTCCAGCACCTAAGGTGGATGTCGGTTTAACTCAAATGATGATTACATCGCTTGAGTATTCAGCGTACATCGGTCGTGTTGCTATCGGTCGTGTTCAACGCGGAACTGTAAAGCCAGGACAAAACATTGTGTTGGTGAAACGCGATGGCAAAATCACCAAGACTAAAATCAAAGAAGTTTACATATTTGAAGGTTTCGATAAGAAGAAAGTAGAAGAAGTAAATGCCGGTGAAATCTGTGCATTGGTTGGAATAGAAGGTTTTGAAATTGGTGACACTGTTGCTGATCCAGAAAAACCAGAAGCATTGAAAGCGATTTCAATAGATGAGCCTACGATGAGTATGCTCTTCACCATTAACAACTCACCGTTCTATGCAAAAGAAGGAAAGTTTGTTACCTCTCGCCACGTTCGCGAACGTTTAGAAAAAGAATTAGAAAAAAACCTTGCCCTTCGTATGGGTGAAACCGGTTCTGCCGATAGTTTCATCGTTTTTGGTCGTGGTGTCCTTCACTTGTCTGTGTTAATCGAAACAATGCGGAGAGAAGGATATGAATTACAAATCGGACAACCACAAGTTATCTTCCGCGAAATTGATGGCGTAAGATCGGAGCCTGTTGAGGAGTTAACAATCGATTTGCCAGAGAACGTTGCGGGTAAAGCAATCGAAACGGTATCGATGCGTAAAGGTGAAATGTTGAACATGGAACCAAAAGCAGATCGTATGATTTTAAAATTCCTTATTCCGTCACGCGGAATCATGGGCTTACGAAATTATTTATTGAACGTAACAGCAGGTGAAGCCGTAGTGACTCACCGCTTTAAAGAATATCAACCATACAAGGGAGAAATTCCTGGTCGTATCAATGGTTCATTGATTGTAATGGAACTTGGAGAAGCGATTGCGTACAGCTTGCACAATTTGCAAGATCGTGGTAAGTTCTTCATCAATCCCGGTGAAGCCGTTTACGAAGGTCAGGTAATTGGTGAACATAGTCGTAGTGGTGACCTGGTAATTAACGTTACAAAAACGAAGAAGCTTACCAACATGCGTGCTTCTGGCACAGATGAGAAAATGAAAATTGCCCCTCCTTTAAAACATACTTTGGAAGAAGCGTTAGAATACATTCAGGCAGATGAGTATGTTGAAGTAACGCCTAAGTCAATTCGTTTACGTAAAATCTATTTGAACGAAAACGAACGCAAACGCAATACCCGATAGTTTGTTAAAGGTTAAACGTTAATCGTTATTGGTTAATCGTGCGAGGATGAATAGTGAGTGAATGAATGGACCATTGACGTGTTTTATGCTTAAAGGTAATTTTTTAAAAACTATAATTGGACTCGTCATCGTTTTGGTGGCGAGTCCTTTTTTTATGTTTGGCCAGTCCAAGCAATCAGCACATGATGCTCTGGAAATAAAAGCCGATACCTTGTTAAACCAACAAGATTATGAAGGAGCAGTGAAACTGTATAGTTCACTTGTAAAAAAATCCAAGCTTAAGCGCGAATCAGATTTTACCTTTCTCTATAAACGCGCGTATTGTTTCTATTCACTGCAACAATATGATGAAGCGCTCGCTGATCTAAACCGATACCTTAAAAACATTCCGAATGATCAGGCCAGAATTTTAAGATTATACACGAATCAGTCGTTGGGAGATGTCGATGCTCAATTGGAGGATTTGAATATTCTATTACAAAAAAATCCAGAGCGTGGCGAGTTGCTACAATGGCGTTTGTCCTTACTAATGGATTCAGAAAAATACAAAGAAGCACAACATGATATTCGAAATTTGTTATCCACTCAGGACGATCAGGAATTACAAGCCTACTTAGGACTCACCCATTATTATCTTGAAAATATAGACAGTGCCTTTGCTATTTTCGATCAGCTAGTTGAACAACAACCTACCTATATACAAACGTATCTTTTTGCAGGATCTATTTCTCTTGAGGAAGAAGAATACGATGCATCTTTATATTATATAAACAAAGGATTACGAGTTGAACCCGATAACGCAACACTACTTTTTTACAAAGGCATTGCTCTAGTAGAAAAAGAAGATTTAATAGAAGGATGTCGTTGCCTTAACAAAGCGTTCTCGAAAGGAATGGATGATGCCGGTGAATATTTAGACGAGTATTGTTATGGAGAGTCAGATTAGTCGGTAATGGTTAATCAATGTCGTTTCCTTAAGCTTTCTTTTTTTTAAACCTCACCCTGCCCTCTCCAAAAGGAAGAGGGTATGGAAGCTTAAGGAAACGACATTGAATGGTTAATCGTTATTCGTTAATTGTGGCGCATTCATGTAATTTAGTACGGACTATTTTTTTTATTTCGATTAACGGATAACCATTAACGATTAACCTTTGTCACCAATCCAGCAACTTCAAAAAACCACAGAACTTCTCAAACTCGAACGTGAGGCTGATCTGGATTACTATCGACAGAAAGTTTTATTGCGATCATTAAGTCAGCGTACCCAAGAAGGAACTACCTGGTACCCGGTTAAACTTAAGCGTGATTACATCGGTACGGGTGAACGTTTGTTGATTGAGATTGAACGTACAACACAGCTCGAACAGCCTCACGCTTTTCAAAGCGGAAAATCAGTAAGTGTCTTTTCAAACGGGGCGGGTAAGCCTGAACGCGATCATGTTAACGGTGTTGTGAATTATGTTCGTGATACCATAATGGTGATTACGATAAACGGTGATGATTTACCAGAGTGGATTAATGACGGCTTGCTGGGTGTAGATGTTATGTTCGATGAGATGAGCTATCGCGAAATGGAATTTGCGTTGAAAGAAGTGATGAAAGCAGAAGACAACCGCGTTGCTACTCTTCGAGAAATTTTATTAGGCGATGAGAAAAGTAAAAAAAGAGAGGTTAGTGATGAAGAGAAAACAAATCGAGCGAACACTTCATTTCTAAATGAAAGTCAGCAGAATGCGTTGGATAAAATTCTTTGTACAGAAGATGTAGGCTTTATTCACGGTCCTCCGGGAACAGGTAAAACCACAACCATCGTACACGCCATTGTACAAGTAGTGAAAGAAGAGCAACAGGTATTGGTATGCGCGCCCAGCAATGCCGCAGTAGATTTACTTGCCGACAAATTAAGCGAGCAAGGATTAAATGTATTACGCATCGGCCATCCGGCTCGTGTTACAGAACAATCGCTGAGCAAAACATTAGACGCAAGAATTGCAGATCACAGTCAGTATAATGAATTACGCGCGCTTCGAAAGAAGATGGAACAAGTAAAAAGTCAGGCGTATAAGTTTAAGCGCAACTTTGGTTATGATGAAAGGCAACAACGGAAGCAACTGGTACAAGAATCAAAAGCATTAAAAGCCGATGCCGATTTATTAGAGTTTTATATTGTAACCGATCTTCTAAATAAAACACAAGTGATCTGTTCTACCTTAGTTGGTTCATCGCATCCTGTATTACGAGGAAAGAGATTTAGAACTGCTTTTATAGATGAAGCAGCACAAGCATTAGAACCTGCTTCATGGATTCCGATTCTTCGCTCGCAACGAATTATTTTTGCGGGCGATCATCAACAACTGCCGCCAACTATTAAATCGAATGAAGCTGCAAGAGCGGGTTTAGATAAAACACTTTTTGAGAAAGGTATTGTGAAACAGCCACAAGTATCTTCTATGTTGCAAGTGCAATACCGCATGCACGAAGACATTATGAAGTTTTCGTCTACGTATTTTTACAAAGATGAATTGGTCGCACATGAATCGGTTAAAGGAAGTCTTCTTCAACCCAATGAGGTGCCCGTTGAATTCATTGACACTGCCGGTTGTGGTTACAATGAGGAGCAAGATCCCGAAACATTAAGTCGATTGAATGAAGACGAAGCGCGACTCTTAATCACTCAGGTAGAATCATTAATAGAAAGCATTGGTGTAGAAGAATGGATGGATAAAAATATCACAATAGGCATTATCACTCCGTATCGTGCACAAGTAGATTACCTTCATACATTAGCAGAAGCCTCTTCTGTTTTTGAACCGCTACATAGATTGATCACCATCAATACTGTCGATGCATTTCAAGGACAAGAGCGCGATGTAATCGCCATCAGCTTCGTGCGCAGCAACGACAAAAGCGAAGTAGGCTTTTTAAGTGACATCCGCAGAACAAACGTAGCGATGACGCGTGCCCGAAAAAAACTCATCATGATTGGCGATAGTGCTACCTTAGGTTCACATACTTTTTACAGTGACCTAATAGACTACGTTCAACAAAAAGATTTTTACAAAAGCGCCTTCGAGCTTTAGGTTAATCGTGAATCGTTATCCGTTATTCGTTAAAGGTTAATGGGGGTTCGTTGTTGGTTGATCGTTGTTCGTGAACCGATATCGCTTGAGTCTGCTTATGAGCAATAAAGAAACAACTTTGGGTAGGTGCATTCCAAATTGTCGCATCAGGGCTAAAGCCCCAATTAAAATTTAGTTTATAACCACGGCCTTAAGGCCGTGGTTATCGCCAGAATACCGAGAGGGCTTTAGCCCTGACCTCAGATGAACTGCGACAATTTGAAATGAACCTCTTTGGATAGCACGACTGAATCTTAATTTAACTATTTTTCATTTCCAGTTAGTATCATAGTACTTTTAACGCTCCCCTATTAACGGATAACGATTAACCATTAACGCGTCACCCCCAGTGAGAACATTTCTTCAAGAAGTAGCCGATAGCATTGTAAAAGATTATCCCGATTGGGATAATCTTACCGTTGTGTTTCCCAACCGTAGAGCGTCTCTTTATTTCCGTAAGGCTCTAGCAGAAAATTTAACGACACCGCGATGGGCACCGAATGTTGTGAGCATTGAAGAATTCATTGCTTCGTTTTCAGAACTCCAAGAAGCCGATAAACTTTCGTTGATTGTTTCACTTTATCGTGCATTTAAAAAAGTAACACATTCAGAAGAAAGTTTAGATCACTTTTATTTCTGGGGAGAAATGTTGTTGCGCGATTTTGATGAACTCGATAAATACATGGTGAATGCAGAAGGGCTCTTCCGTGACCTCAGCAATCAGAAAGAACTCGATGAATATTTCGATTACCTTACCGAAGAGCAAAAAAAATTCGTTCAAGATTTTTGGCAAACAGTTTCGTTTAGTGATTCAGACAGCAAAAAAAGTTTTCTAAAACTCTGGAAAAATTTATTAGGAGTTTATCAGGAATTCAAATCAAATCTTTTGCAGGATAAGAAAGGGTATGCCGGCATGATTCAGCGAGAGGTGGCCGAGTCCTTTCAAGGAACAGTCAACAGAACGAATCATGCCGTTGTGTTTGCCGGATTCAATGCACTAACAACTGCAGAAGAAAAAATTATCACCTGGTTTGTTCAATATCAAAATGCGAAAGTGTTTTGGGATGAAGATCAATTTTACATTGAGGAAAAGCATCGTGAGGCCGGAACTTTTTTTCGTGAATACCGAAAACAAACTATTCTGGGAAAAACATTTCAAGATGTTGCACCGTCATTTTTAAATATCCCAAAAGAAATAAATATTCTGGGCATACCGCAACGGGCAGGCCAACCCAAACTTTTATCACAGCAGTTGGAAGAATTAATTTCTACAAAGAATAATGGATCATCATTGGAAATCGAACGCACTGTAATTGTTCTTCCAGATGAAAGTCTGTTGCTACCTGTGTTGTATGCCCTGCCTCCGGCATTGAAAGCGATAAACGTTACGATGGGGTACCCGTTAGTAAATACTCCATACTATTCGCTTATCGATTTTCTTTTCGAACTTCATCTTCGAAAGCGTAAAGAAGAATTCTATCATAAATATGTATTGGCCGTGCTTCGTCATCCGTATTTAAAAGCAAGGTTGGGCGAACGTGGTTCTGCTTGGATTGCAGAAATTCTAAAAAATAATCAGGTACACATTGCACCATCGTTCTTTAAAAGCAACATAACGGCAAATGCAAATCCAGAAGTTGATGAAATAATACAATCGATCTTTATAGAAATAGAATCAAAGGATTTTTTGAAGCATGTGTTGACCATCATTCGGCAACTCGCAACATCAGAGGCAGCAGATGGCTTCATGGAAAAAGAATTTGCATTTCAATTTCATCGTGTGCTGTCACGCGTAGATGAATTGAATGTGAGCGAGCCGATGGAATTGCGCATGCAACAACGCATGTTCCGGCAAATCATTCGCGCAGAGAAAGTTCCGTTTACCGGTGAGCCATTAGAAGGACTTCAAATTATGGGCGTGCTCGAAACACGTAACCTCGACTTCGATCGTGTCATCATACTTTCACTTAATGAAGGTTTGTGGCCCGCTGCTCCGCGACAAAATTCTTACATACCGCACACCATTCGAAAAGCGTATAGGCTACCAACATCCGAACATCAGGATGCGATGTATGCGTATCTATTTTATAGGTTGCTTCAACGTGCTGAAAAAGTTGATCTCTATTACAATACGGAACCAGACAAGTTAGGGACAGGTGAAATGAGTCGATACCTCTATCAACTTATTTATGAAACGGGTTGGAAGTATGAACGCAAGATTTTATACAATCCTGTACAGGTAAATCAGAAAGAGCCTATCACCATCGAAAAGAAACTCGATGTTCTTCAAAAACTCGAACGTTATTTTGGCAAGGCACTTACACCATCAACACTCAATACCTATATAGAATGTCGACTGAAATTTTACTTTAGACATTTAGTAGAATTGAAAGAACCGGAAGAAGTAGAAGAAGAAGCGGATGCACGCATCTTTGGAAACATCTTTCACCGCGTAATGGAGTTATTTTATTTGGATCTTAAATCGCCATCCGGTGAATGGATCATCCGTGAAGAACATTTTACAAACCTTGATAAAAAATTAGAATACTATATTGAGCGTGCCTTTCGCGAACATTTTCATTTGGCCGATCAAAAGAAAATGAATTACAGTGGCCTTCAACTCGTGGTGAAAGAGATGGTAAAGAAACTAGCGCATCATGTTTTAGAAAAAGACAAAAAGTATTCGCCTTTCAACATCGAATTTTTAGAGGTGAATAATTTTAACATCACTGTTCAAGTTCCGCAGGGCGATAAAAAATTGAAAATTGTATTGGGCGGAAAGATTGACCGCGCAGATCGCAAAGATGATACCATTCGCATTTTGGATTACAAAACAGGTGGAGACCTTAATGTATTTAAAAATGTTGAATCACTTTTTGAGCGTGATGATGACAAGCGAAACAAGGCAGCCTTTCAGGCATTGCTGTATGCGCTTGTTTACGATAAACGAAATCCTGAATTATTTACTGCATCGTCAAATACAAAACTCCAACCCGGACTTATCAATCGAAAAGATATTTTTAAAAGTGACTTTGAATACGGTCTTTATTTAAATAAAGAACGACTGGAGGATGTAACGAATTTGATTCCCGAATTTGAAATGCATCTTAATATGTTACTTCAGGAACTCTTCAATCCTGATCAACCCTTCGATCAAACTCCAGTATTAAAAACGTGTTTGTATTGTTCTTACAAAGAAATTTGCGGAAGGTAAGAAGCCTAAAAGAAGATCAATTGAACTTTTCATTTAATCAAACACACCAAATAAATTCAACATTACAATGCCGCTCACAATCGGGCAAATAAAACGAATAAAAAATACCCAAATTTTTGCAGGACTTAAACCAAATATTCTAGTTGATTTAAAATAAGGAGAACCTTCATTAATCTCATCTACAATTTTAGAAGTATCCATTATCCAGCCGGTATACAGCGAAGTAACCAACACTACAACCAACATAAACACAACGCCAAAAAGATGATCCATAATATTCATCACTCCAGTTTGACCAAAGAGCGTAAGATTTGTAAACCACTCTACACTACCATTTGAAAGTGCAGAAGGAACACCAACAACAAACGCAACAATACCAACAGTCCATGTTGCTTTCTTGCGACTCCACTTTTTATCATCAATGAAATATGAACCTACAACCTCCACCATCGAAATGGTAGAAGTAATGGCAGCAATAAATAATAGCAAAAAGAAAAACGCTCCCGCTATATTTCCAAAAGGCATTTGCGGAAAAATATTCGCCAACACCTCGAACACCAATGTTGCTCCAGAGCCTGGCTCCATGTTAAAGGCAAACACCGCAGGGAAAATCATCAAACCGCCTAAGAGTGCTATTGATGTATCCATCACTCCTACCCAAATACTAGCGCTAACAATGCTTTGATTTTTTGGTAAGTATGACCCATAGGTAATCATAATTCCCCACCCTACACCAAGTGAAAAGAATGCTTGCGTGAGTGCTTTCAATACTACCATGCCGGTGATCTTTGAAAAATCTGGAATGAGATAAAATTCAACGCCCTTGCTAGCGCCTGGAAGTGTAAGGCTTCGAAAAATAATCACAAGCAAAAGAAGAAATAATAAAGGCATTAAAATTTTTGTCGCTTTTTCAATGCCTCCGGAAATACCACCCAACACAATGACAATAGTTACCACCATGGCAACCGCTGCAAGTGGAACAACATAATTAGGCAATGCTATAAATTCTGTAAACGGTAATGGATGATTTGAAAATGACGTGAACATGTATCCCACAGTCCAACCTGCAATAACGGTGTAGTAACTGAGCACAAAAAAACTGACACATATCGCGAGCACACCGCCCATAATAGTCCAGAATTTATTTGCACCCGTTGTGCGAAACGCTCCGATGCTATTTTTTCCCGTAAGGCGACCCAAAGCCATTTCATTCATCAACACCGGTGCTCCAATTACGACAACGCAAATAAGGTAAATGATAACAAATGCAGCACCTCCATTTTGACCCGTTAAATATGGAAATCTCCAGATGTTACCCAAGCCCACAGCAGAACCGGCCGCTGCCATTATGAAACCAAATTTAGAGCCCCACTCTCCGCGTGCTGATGCCATAGTTATTTAGGTTAATGAATCGACAATATATAAAAGATAATAAGGAAGTGTTAATTGTTATTCGTTAATGGTTAATTGAACTACAAACCGTCAACAGCTTTTAATGATTATCGGATAACCATTAACGAATCTGTGAAGCTAACACTGCTATACCTTCCTGAAACGAATGCGGTTCATAACCAAGATCTTTACGTGCCTTTTCAATAATGAATCCCGTCTTGGGTGGGCGTTGTGCAGGTTGTTTGAATTGTGTTGAGTCGGTTGCTTTGATTAGTGATTTATCGAGTTTGAAAAAATCAGCTGTTGCAATGGCAATGTCATACGGACTAAGAAAATCTTTTCCTGAAATGTGATAGATACCTTTCACTTTTGTTTTCGCAGCAAGGTAACAGCCTATTGCTAAATCTTCAGCCAAGGTAGGTGTGCGCCATTGGTCATTCACTACTTGAATAGACTTACCTTGTTCTAAACTATTTTTTACCCATAACACAATGTTCGACCGACTCATATCTTCTGTGATTCCATACACTAACACGGTGCGTAAGATCGACCAACTAATAGCACTATTAATCAAACGTTCTTCAGCAGCCAATTTGCTTTCGCCATAATAATTTACAGGATTGGGTTTTGCTGTCTCATCTAACGGGCCATACGTTCCATCAAAAATAAAATCGGTTGATACATGCACGAGGTGTACGTTGCTTTTGGCACATGATTGAATCAGATTTTCAACTGAAGTCACATTGGCATTCCAACATGCCTCGCGCTCCGTTTCGCATTGATCAACTTGTGTCATGGCTGCGGTGTTGATCACCACATCAGGCTTAGCTTCTGACATCACACGATCCACTTCAGCAGAATCAGTAATGTCCAATGAATAGAATGTTCCCTTTGTTATTGGCAAAATAGATTTACCCCTGGCTGTAGCGATAAGTAAAATCGATTTTTCATTCTGCAAAAGATGTGTAAGCTTTTGCCCCAACAAACCATTTGATCCGGTAACGAGAATTTTCATTTCTATTGATGGGCTTAATTATTTCTGTTCAGGATATTGGTAGCCATAAAGCTTTTCGATTTTCTTTTTAGGTAACTCTTCCACTGTTATCGTCATGCGAACATCTTCTACCGGACGATCAGCCTGATCCTTTGGTTGTTCTGCAATTTTGTCGATAACCTCAATTCCTTTAATCACTTTACCAAACACCGTATACTCACCATCCAAATTTCCGGCACCGCCAACCGTTGTGTACGCTTTCAATGTTTCAGGTGATATATCTTTGTCCATTTTTATACCCGTCTCTTTTTCAACACGTGGTTTTAGTTTCATCAACATAGCTTGATATGCTTTCATATCGTGTGATTGATACAAACCAACAATTGAATCATAGGCGGCTCGGTTAGCGGGGTTTTGAAAAAATTGTCCCATGCCCTGATTCAGTTTTACCTGATCTGTTTTCAATTCATCCTCTGTCATTGGTGTGCCTTGAACAACGTAAAATTGCGATCCACTACTTGCCTTCGATGGATTTTGCTGATCACCCAATCGCGCAGCAGACAATGCGCCTTTCTCATGAAAATATTTCGGATTGAATTCCGCATCAACAGTATAACCAGGACCACCACTACCTAAATGCTGACCCGGTTGTGCCTTCTTCGAATCAGGATCTCCACCTTGAATCATAAAGCCTTGAATAACCCGGTGAAAAAGTAAGCTGTCGAAATAATGCTCTTTGGCAAGCTTAATAAAATTCTCTTTGTGTTTTGGTGTTTCGTCATAGAGTATGGCCACCATATCACCGTATTTTGTTTTGATGGTAACAACATAATCTTTTTTGCTTTGTGCACAGCTCGTTAAGAACAACAAGCAGATCAAAACAGCGGAAGTAAAAAAATTTCGATTCATACGATTCAAAATATGTGGTTAAAAATTTATAGTTGTTTTCTAATTTCAATGAGAATTTCCTTTCCTCCTTTTTGCAACACTTCATTGGCAACTGCCTCACCCAATTCTTTTGCTTCTTGAGGTGATGCTGATCTTTTTACCTTCACTACTTGTTGTCCGTCAAGCGAAATAATTCCAGCCTTTAATGTAATGAGGTCGCCATCGTAATAAGCATATCCAAAAGATGGAATACTGCAGCCGCCCTGAAGTTTTCTTAAAAAAGCGCGCTCTGAACGAATGCAAATTTCTGTAGTGGGGTGATTAACCCAGCGTTGGATAATTTCTTTTTTGTCGAAACTCAATTTCTTGTGACATTCAATCGCCACACTTCCCTGCCCAACAGCGGGAACAAAATAACTGGTTTCTATTTTCTCTGCAATCAAATCGTGATATCCCATGCGATGAACTCCTGCATACGCCAACAACAACGCATCGCATTCACCGGCATGAAGCTTCCTTATCCTTGTTTGTAAATTACCTCGAATAGGTACGGTTTCAATTTGTGGATAAAAATGTCTGAGAAATGCAACTCTTCGTGTAGCGGATGTTCCGATTTTTATTTTATCGTGTGTAAGATCAATGTTCTTCAAAGAACTTACCACAACGTCATTCACTACTTCGCGTTCGGTGAATGCAATGAGTTCAAGTTCTTCAGGCAATTCCGAAGCAAGATCTTTTGCGCTATGGATCGCAATGTCAATTGAACCATCTAATAGTTTAGCTTCAATTTCATCCGTAAAAACTCCTTTGCTTCCAATCTTCGAAATGGCAACGTCCAATATTTTATCACCCTTTGTGTCGATGGTAATAATTTCTGTTGTATAACCCGATGGGTTAATCATGTCGGCAACATATTCTGCCTGCCACAAAGCAAGTTTACTTCCGCGTGTTCCGATTCGAATGACTTTGTTCATGGCCGTTGGTTTAAGGATAGATGCGAGACATTAGGCAACAGACTTTAGATGTAATATTTTGGAAATTTTTAGTGACATGTTTAGGAAAATCATTTTGGCGCTACCGTTTCGTTCAAGATGGTAATGTGCTTCATTAAGAAGTTGAAATGATTTCTCGATTTTTTCTACGCTTAAATATTTACTAAATTTTTCAATGAAGTTCAGTTCCTCTCCTTGCACACGATTCATTGCCGTTGCACCCGAAAGCTGAAGCAAAACTTCTCGCATCGCATTCATGCTATAGGTAATCATGTTGCGTTGATTCAATTTATCCAATGCATGAAATTCATCTGCCATGGCAACCATCGAAGCGTAGCTTTTTCCATAACACATTCGCATCCAATCCATGAAATATTTTGGCTCATCCCCTTCTTCACCATCAATGCGTTGAATGGCAAGATTCAAATTACCTTCCGCCATCCTTGCAACACGATTGGCTTTACTTCTATCTACTTTATAATTATCAATAAGACAAGTCTCAACTTCGGCATCAGATAACAAAGGAATTGTAACAAGTTGTGTTCGCGAAATGATAGTCGGCAATAATCGCTCGACTGCATTGGTAACTAAAATAAAATAAGTATGTGCAGGCGGCTCTTCTAAAATTTTCAGAATACCGTTAGCAGCAGAAGGATGCATTAACTCTGGCTGCCAAACAATCATTACCTTACACGGACTTTCAAATGATTTTAGTGAAAGTGTTTTTATAATCTCTCTGCTCTCCTCTCTTGAAATTGCGGCCTGCTTATCTTCCCCTCCATAATAGTTCGTCCAGTCATTTAAATTTCCGAACGGCTGTTCCAAAAGAAAAGACCGCCACGATTTTCTGATTTCCGCTTTAAAGCGATCATCGTCTTTGTCATTTTTTACATTACTAACAGGAAAAACAAAATGCGTATCAGGATGAATAAACTTTGCGTTTTTAGAACACGCGGCACAAACTCCGCATGCATCTTCACCTTTATTTTCGCAATGAAGATAAGTGGCGTATGCCAACGCCATAGGTAAATTCAAAGCACCCTCTGCGCCCACAAAAAGTTGAGCATGCGCAATGTGATTACCTTTCACTGCATGGGTGAGAATTTTTTTTGTTTCGGTTAAGCCTGGTATTGTAGAGAACTTCAATTCAAATTATATTTATGTTCTTTATTTTTTAACGGCAGAGGACGCAGAGAAACGCAGAGTTTGAGGTTTCAACCTTCATCCTTAATGAAATCTCTTTTTTCTTAAAGTAATCCTTTGCGAACCTCAGCCTTCTTTGCGGTTCTTTTTTTTATTTTTTTGGCTAACGATTAACTATTAACAGATAACCATTAACCTATTATTCCCAAATTCTATTCTTCTCAGTCATTTCATACACCGCGGTCATAATATTTTTCT
>JBBRFY010000073.1:0-18002 GCA_038241205.1 Cytophagales bacterium | reverse complement strand
CGATTATACTTTTCTTGATGAGGATGTAGCGAAACAATACGCGAGCTATGACCGATGGATGAGCATCATGGGTCTTGCAACAGGTTTTGCTATTTTGATTTCGTGCTTAGGGTTATTTGGTCTTGCCGGAATCAACGCAGTAAATCGCACAAAGGAGATTGGTATTCGTAAAGTGATGGGTGCTGATTTGAAAACGATTTTCGTTTTGCTGAATAAACAATTTATTTGGCTTGCTCTCATAGCATTCTGCATTGCCTCACCGCTTTCGTGGTACTTCATCACCAACTGGTATCTGAAAGATTTCACTTTTCATGTTGCCATTGGCTGGGAACTATTCGCCATCAGTATGGGATCTGGTTTGTTGCTAGCGCTGGCAACGGTAAGTTATCATGCTGTTAAAGCGGCATTAATTAATCCTGCTGAGACGTTGAAATATGATTAACTAAAACAGATTCATCTTTAAAATAAAAAGGCATCTCTAAAATTTTAGAGATGCCTTTTTATTATGCATTCAATTATTTATAAGCCCTTACGCAAATGGCTGTGCGATTTTCCGTAACCGAAATAAATCACTAGTCCAAACGCCATCCAGCCGAATGCAATTTTTAATGTGTCGAAATCAAGAAATGCAATTAACGTTCCGCATACTAGCATACCCAATATTGGAATCAGTGGCACTAACGGGGTAGCGAAGGGGCGTACCAACTCAGGGTTTTTAACCCGCATCACCCAAACACCTGCACATACTAACACGAACGCGAAGAGTGTACCAAAGCTCGTTAAATCTCCAGCGATGTTGCCCGGAATAAAGGATGCAAACAAACCCACAAAAATAAATAAGATCATGTTCGACTTATAGGGTGTGCGAAAAGTAGGATGCAATTCAGAAAATACTTTTGGTACTAACCCATCATTCGACATGGTGTAGAACACGCGTGATTGCCCCATCAACATCACTAATATCACAGAAGAGAATCCGGCTAGAATGGCAACTGAGATTAATGTTGCTAACCAGCCATAACCATGCATATAGTTTTGAATAGCATACGCAACAGAAGCTTCTTTGCCAGCCGTTTTAAATTCTTGCCAAGGTGCAACACCTGTTAATACATATGAAAACAGAATGTATAAAATAGTACAAACCACAAGTGAACCGAGAATACCAATTGGCATATCGCGTTTCGGATTCTTTGCTTCTTGTGCAGCGGTAGATACGGCATCAAAACCGATGAAGGCAAAAAACACAATAGCGCCACCACCAAGTACTCCACCCCAACCCCATTCGTTCCAGCTTTCATGGCCGGGCGTTCCTTCCGGAATAAGGAACGGGACATAATTACTTGGATTAATAAACTGCCATCCAACAACAATGAACACCAACACAATAGCCACTTTTATAAATACAATAATGGCATTTACAGTTGCTGATTCTTGTGTGCCTTTAATTAACACAAGTGTAAGAAGCAATAAAATTCCAAGTGCAGGTAAATTCATAATGCCCTGAATGCCCGCGATTGAAGTTTCAAAGGGTGAGTGGCACCATTCATATGGAATGCTTCCGCCCATTAAATTATTTAAGTATTCGCTCCAGGCAATTGATACCGTTGCTGCGGCCAATGCATATTCCAATACCAATGCCCATCCGATAATCCAAGCAACGAATTCGCCCATGGTAGCGTATGCGTATGTGTAGGCACTTCCGGCAATGGGTATCATGGAAGCAAATTCAGCATAACACAATCCCGCGAAAGCGCAACCTATTGCCGCCACTACAAAAGATAATACCACGGCTGGGCCAGCCGCCTCGCTTGCTGCCGCTGCTGTGCGCACAAATAGGCCAGCACCAATAATGGCACCAACACCAAGAGCAACTAAATTTCCTGCACCCAGTGTTCGCTTTAAACCTTTGTCAGATTCTCCGCCTTGCACCATTAGCTGAGCAATGGATTTTTTAATAAATAAACTCATGTATTTCGTTTCAGGTTAGGTTAATGCCCTAAAAGTAAGAAGAATAATGATTTAGGCGAACGCTGATTAGCGTGTTTGTGCCGCAGATAGGAGAAACCCAGCGTTACGTTCTTACATGATATTAACGGTTAGTATAAGAGCATCAGCGGACTAAAACCCACCTACTTTTTGGCAAGCAATATATTTAATCAAACGCAAAAACGGTTCGAGTTTGCACCCGAACCGTTACTGCTTTTTACATTATTGTGCGTTCGCTCTTTTCCGATTAATTTGGGGAATTGAGACCAAGTCTATTTCCCTCCGTGTCCAAAAACAAAGCAAAAAATCCAATTTCGTCTGCGTGAGCTGTTTTCGGCATAAGGATTTTTCCGCCATTTTTTTCAACCTTATCAAGAATGGTTTGAAGATTATCTCCGCCATTTAGATATATTGTTACTCCATCAGCAGAAGGTTTGTATCCTTCGCCTTTCATAATAACTCCTGTTACCATTTGTTCTTCGTATGGAAATATTCCCATTTCCATTTCTGACATTTCCATTTTCTCAATGTCAATGCCTAAAATTGCTTGATAAAAATTTACTGCTCGTGAAATATCCGTTGCTGGAATTTCAAAAATTGAAATATGGCTTTTCATTTCTATTGTTTTTTGATTTAGGTTAGATTCAACCGCTAAAGATTCGGTTTTTGGTTTTTGCTTGTTACAAGCAACTATGCTTATGGAAAGTAATACAGTTGCACAAAGTATAGTCCTGTTCATACGGTTCTGTTTAATTTGATATGACAAATTTAAATTACTTGCGAAAACCAAAATTGTAAAAATGCGACACGCTGTCTATTTGTAGAAAAGGGTAGAAAGAGCCATATTTTCATTACCTAAAAACTCTTTCGGGTTTATTCCGGTAAACTCCTTAAAGTCTTTGATAAAATGTGCTTGGTCGAAGTACTCACTTTCATAAGCAATGTCAGTCAGGTTTTCTGTCTTTTTGTTAAGTAACATTTTTAGAGCAGTTTGTAATCGGATTACTTTACCTAACTGTTTTGGACTAACGCCAATTTGTTTTATAAAATTTCGTTCAAGTTGTCTCCGTTTTGATAAATCTTCTTTAAGAATTGCGCTTATCGAAGCACTTCCGTTTGTTGCTAAAAGGGCATCAATGGTAATTTTTACAATATTGTTGATTGTGTTTTTTTCATGTAGCTTATCTAAAAGAAAATTTTCAATTATTTCTATTCGTTCACTACTATTCATTGCCTCAAGTATGGTTTGTTCCAATTCGTTTGCCATCTTTTCTCCAAACAACAATTCTATTGGCGTTTCCTTATTTGCCAAGTCCTTTAAAGGCATTGTAACGAAGTTCGCAAAACCGTATGGGTAAAAACGAATTGCAAATGTATTGACGTACCCTGTCGGTTCGATATAGAATGGCTCGATTGTCTGTCCAAGAACCATTGCACGTGGTTGTATTATAAATTCAACTTCCGAAGTATATCGTTTAATGTCGTCTCCTAGTATAAAAGCCATTTCAATCGTGCCATCAGGAATTATCCGTTGTCTTTGTGCATCAGATTCAGCAGGAACTTCTAAAGTCCAATAACAACTGATAAGTGATTCCAAATCAGAACTTGGTTGAAATGTTTGGTAAATCATTTAGAGTTCGTTTTTTTGAGTGACGCACAACAGAACGCTTTGCGTATTATTTAATAACCTTCTTCTTTTCAGAAATTTGAACAAAGCGTTGCGATGAAATTTTCATTCAAAAAACGGAATATTCATTTTTTTTAAAGCGTCAAAACCATAATACACTAAATAAGTTTGAGGGCCAACCCAAAACAATGCGCTGATAAACATGTAGAGTATAATTTTTCCTTTTGGACTACCGGAGGCTACTGCAAAAATTCCTCCGCCAATAGGCGATAAAAGAACCGGAGTTAAAAATGCAATACCTTTCAACCCATATTTTTTCCAGATGCGCGTCATTCGGGAATCGGGTGCTTCCAATTTTTTTTCTTTCTTTTTAAACCAATGTGGAAATTTTTTATGCAGCCATTCGCCCAAGTATGCGAAGAGAAAAATAGTGGTCATCATTCCGGCAACGGTAATAATCATAGTGGTAAATATGGGTAAACCTCCAGCATAACCCGCTAACGGTCCCAGGAAAAACTTTGCCATACTCGCTAAAAAAACCGGAACAATTCTTAAAACTTCTTCCCACATATATTCGAAACTTAATACCGTTGTTTTTTTCTAACCGAAATTTAGAATAAAGTTGTAACTAAACGAATGAAGCGATACCCACATTCATTACTATATCTTAATAATTAACAGTGTCTATGAAATTACTTCAACAACTTTGCAAAATCCAGGCTCCTTCCGGAAACGAAATCCGCATGAAAGAGTTTTTACTTACCTATATACAAAAGGAAATAAAAAATTGGAAGGTACAGCCTGAGATTTTTCATGGAGACGAATTTCAGGATTGTATTATTTTAAAATTTGGCAAACCGCGCACAGCAATTTTTGCGCACATGGATAGCATTGGTTTTACCGTGCGATACTTTAATCAACTTTTACCGATCGGCAGTCCGGATGCAGAAGCAGGTACCGCGTTGGTAGGCGAAGATAGCCTCGGGGCAATTGAGTGTGAATTGGAACTTGACGAGCACAATCACGCCTTCTATAAATTTGGAAGAGTGATTGATCGCGGAACAACGCTTACTTATAAATCCAATTTTCGCGAAACAAAATCGTATGTGCAATCGCCTTATCTTGATAACCGACTTGGAATTTATAACGCGTTAAAGGTGGCGGAAAATTTAAAAGACGGTGTAATTGCTTTTAGTTGTTGGGAAGAACATGGCGGAGGGTCAATGCCTTACCTTATTAAATTCATTTCAAAAAAATGGCATGTAACACAGGCGCTTGTTTGCGATATCACTTGGGTTTCGGATGGTATTGAACCCGGAAAAGGAGTTGCCATTTCAATGCGCGATAGAAACCTTCCTAGAAAAAGTTATGTCGATCGGATCATCGCGATAGCGCGAAAAAGAAAAATTGATTTTCAATTAGAAGTGGAAGGTATGGGATCGAGCGATGGACGTGAATTACAAACCTCTCCCTATGCTATCGATTGGTGTTTTGTTGGTGCGCCCGAAGCAAATGCACACACACCAAATGAAAAAGTGCACAAGCATGATATCGACACGATGATTAAATTGTATGGATGGTTAATGAAAGATTTATAAAATATTTCAGAACTCAAATGTCTGCTGAAGTAATTTCGATTGGATTGTTCCCTTCGCTGTTCGCATCTCAAAGTAAACTTTATCTTGCAAATCAAAGCCAATCGCTTCTTTGGTTTTTGGATCAACAATCCAATATTCTTTAACACCAAATTTTTCGTAGAGCAATTTCTTTTTTTTCAAATCGTGATCGCTGTTGCCGGATGATAGAACTTCAATAATTAGATCGGGAACGCCTTGAATATTTGAATCCTCATTAATAATAGAAAGATTTTCATCTAATATAAAGACAAGATCAGGCTGAACAGCATTTGCATGTCGATCGAAAAAAACATCTATTGGTGATAAAAATACCTTTCCTGATTTTTCTTTTAAAAAGAGTTTGAACTCAAAAAACAGATTGCCAAGAACATCTTGATGTCGTGGTGTCGGTGATGGACTCATATATATTATTCCTTCGATAAGTTCTGCCAACGTGCCTTCAGGTAATGTCTTATACACTTCCATTATGGTTCGGGGTGGGCGTTCAATCATTTCAGACATATTTCAAATTTACAAATAAAACGCATTGCATGTGCTGAATTGTTTCGTCAAATTAACCGCGAAATCAAATACATTAAACATGAACCGCTCCACAAGCCGAAGAGATTTTATAAAGACAACTGCCCTTGCAGGTGTTGGCTTCTCCGTGTTAAATTCAAATATTCTTTTTGCAAAAGATAAAGAAGCTAAAGTGCGATTGGGAATTATTGGCGTGGGCTTTCGCGGACAAAATCATCTTGAACTTGCATTAATGCGAACCGATGTAGAGGTTGTTGCCATTTGCGATACGCAACAATCTATGATTGATATGAGCAAGGAGATTATTAAAAAATCGAACAAACCCATGCCACAGATTATTGTGAACGGTTCGCTTGGCTATAAAAAACTTCTGGAGAATAAAGACATTGATGGAGTAATCATTGCAACACCATGGGAGTGGCACACTCGAATGTGTTTGGATGCAATGAATGCAAAGAAATATGTTGGATGTGAAGTAATTACCGGAATGACGGTAGAAGAATGTTGGGAGCTTGTGCATACCTCTGAACGCACAGGCATGCCGTTGATGATGTTGGAAAATGTATGCTACAGACGTGATGTTATGGCGGTGTTGAATATGGTGCGACAAGATTTGTTTGGTGAACTTATTCATTTACAAGGAGGGTATCAACATGATTTGCGCGAAGTAAAATTTAACGATGGCAAAACAGATCCAGGAATTGGCGCAGAGTTTGGCGAAAAAGGATTCTCGGAAGCACAATGGCGAACGCAACATTCTGTTTATCGCAATGGCGACCTTTATCCTACTCATGGCATTGGCCCTGTAGCAATGATGACCAACATCAACAGAGGTAATCGCTTTACCGAATTAGTTTCGTATTCATCTAAAGCACGAGGTCTTCATAATTATGTTGCTAAAACAGGTGGAGAAAATCATCCCAACACGAAAATAGAATTTAAACTTGGCGATGTTGTAACCACAATGATTAAGTGTGCAAATGAAGAAACCATTTTACTTCAACACGATACCAATCTTCCACGACCGTACTCTTTAGGTTTCCGTGTGCAAGGCACAAAAGGTATTTGGATGGACGTAAACAAATCGATTTATATAGAAGGACAAAGTAAACAACCGCACCATTGGGATGATGCCCAGGCGTGGCTTGATAAATACGATCATCCTCTTTGGAAAAAATATGGAAGTGATGCTGCCGGTGCCGGACATGGCGGAATGGATTGGTTTGTACTGCATGCTTTTGTTGAAGCCATTAAAAGAAAAACAAACACACCGCAAGATGTATATGACGCTGTAACGTGGAGTGCCATCACACCACTTTCAGAAACGTCTATTCGATTGGGCGGAGAAACAGTTGATTTCCCCGACTTCACTCAAGGAAAATGGATGAACAGAAAGAATATATTTGCAATGGATGATTCGTATTAATTCAGGAGTTAATCGTTATCCTGTAAAGGTTATCCGTTAATTGTTATCCGTTAATCGTACTAAGGTTTGAAATTCGGTTGATTTAGACCGCATTGTTATTCAGCGGTAGCACCCGATTAACCATTCAAGGATTCTCATTCCAAATCTAAAGTCTGATGTCTAACATCTAAATTCCAAAGACAAACAACCATCAATGAATCCCCATTAACCGATAACAATTAACGAATAACAAAACTGCGCATTTTTTAAATTCTTCTATCTTTGCGATCCGAAAGTTGGAAAAGGATGAAAATTAAAGATTTAGAGTTCAAAAAGTTTATTGTTGAAGCTGATATTCAGAAGAAAGTAAAGGCTCTCGCGAAGCAGATTAGCGCAGACTATAAAGACAAAACACCGGTTTTTCTGGCGATCTTAAACGGATCGTTTATGTTCGCTTCCGATTTAATAAAAGAGATTAGCACACCGTGTCGTGTATCGTTCGTAAAAATTTCTTCTTATCAGGGAACGCAGACTACGGGTCAACTCACTACCTTAATCGGCTTGGAGGAAAGTTCATTCAACCAGAATTTAGTTATTATAGAAGATATTGTAGACACTGGCCTCACGCTAGAAAAAATTGTGACTGATTTAAGAAGTCGTGGCACTAAATCAGTTGAGGTTGTTTCCTTACTACGAAAAAAATCTGCGCGCGAAAAAAATATTGAAGTGAAATACGTAGGCTTCGAAATTGAAGATGAGTTTGTGTTGGGCTATGGAATGGACTATGATGGATTGGGGCGAAACATGAAAGACATCTACCAATCGCAGGGTTAAAAACGGATGATCATATTCGTAAATCGAATTATCATTCCCTATATTCGGCAGCTTAAATGAAATTGAAAAAGCCCACTTGTAACGTAAACTAAACCCATTGCATGATTAATCTGGTACTCTTCGGTCCTCCTGGCGCAGGCAAAGGAACACAAAGCGAAAAGCTCATTAAACAATATGGCTTTGTACATATTTCAACAGGCGATTTGTTTCGCTGGCACACTAAGAATGATACGGACTTAGGTAAACGTGTTAAGGAAATTATGAATGATGGTATGCTTGTTCCAGATGAAATTACCATCGCCATGTTAAAAGAAGAGCTTGATAAAAACCCAAATGCTAAAGGATTTTTGTTTGACGGCTTTCCGCGCACGGTAGCACAAGCCGAAGCGTTAGATGCTTTTGCAAAAGCGCAGAGTACCAACATTCATCATGTTATTGCATTAAATGTTACTGAAAAAGAAGTGCGCGAACGCATTGCTAAAAGAAGAACAACTGATAATCGGGTTGATGACGAAGAAGAAAAATTGAACAAGCGAATTGATGAGTTTTTTAATAAAACAATTCACGTGTTGCCCTATTACGAAAAGCAAGGGAGATTAGAAACCGTAAACGGAATAGGTAATGTGGATGATGTTTTTAAAAGCATCTGCACACTACTCGATAAAAAGTAAAACTACGCATAGCGATCTTTCTCGCTGTGCAATTTTTCATACCTTAATTACACGCCATTGTCTTCTATTAATTTTATTGATTATGTAAAATTTTGCTCGCGTTCCGGGCATGGTGGTGCAGGGTATATGCATTTTATTCGCGATAAAACCACATCAAAAGGTGGCCCCGATGGTGGCGATGGAGGAAGAGGTGGACACATTATTCTAAGAGGTAATTCACAACTTTGGACACTCCTACATTTAAAATATAGAAAGCACATTATTGCTACGCCAGGTAATGCTGGCGAAGAACAAAATCGCACGGGTGCCTTTGGCAAAGATGAATACATTGATGTGCCGCTAGGTACAGTGGCAAAAGATTTTGCAACGGGGGAAGTACGATGTGAGATTAACGAAGACGGACAAGAACACATTTTATCACCTGGTGGAAGAGGAGGAAGAGGTAATTTATATTTTGCAACTTCCACACAACGCGCACCACAATATGCTCAACCTGGTGAACCGGGAAAAGAAGAGTGGATTGTTCTTGAATTAAAATTATTAGCAGATGTTGGTTTGGTGGGCTTTCCAAATGCAGGTAAATCTACTTTGCTCTCGGTAGTTTCTGCTGCGAAACCAAAAATAGCAGACTATGCATTTACTACACTCACACCCAATCTTGGTGTAGTGTCGTATCGAAATGATAAGTCATTTGTAATGGCAGACATTCCTGGAATTATTGAGGGTGCTGCTGAAGGTAAAGGATTAGGTATTCGTTTCTTGCGCCACATCGAACGCAATTCATTGCTTCTCTTTTTAATTCCGGCCGATGCAAAAAATATTCAAGCCGAATACGAAATATTGTTGAGCGAATTGCGAAAATACAATCCGGAGTTGTTAGACAAGAAGCGTATTCTCGCCATCTCTAAAACAGATATGTTGGATGATGAACTGAAAGCCGAAATGACGCGCGAAGTGCCAACCGAATTACCCCATGTTTTTATTTCCTCGCTTACCAATCAAGGTATTATGGAACTGAAAGATCTTATTTGGTCGAACCTGCATTAGTCGGTTAGCCGATCTGCTGTATAGAGCATACTTAAGTTCCGATTACAAACATTTAGCTGAGACCGCCTTTTAATAATGTCAGTTTGGCATTGAAATACCTTTGGCAATATTGTTGACCTTTGCCCACTATCTAAAATTTAAGCCGTTATGTCTATGGAAAATATGACCAACGAAAACGAAATGAACGAAAACGAAGAAGTTATTTCAGAAAGCGGACAAGAAGCCGAAAATCTGTCAGCCGCAGAAACGGAAAATGAATCACCCGAAAATATTCAGGTAAATGCATTGTTAATGCTTCAAAATGAAGTAGCCACACAAAAGGATAAGTTCATTAGACTTTATTCTGAGTTTGAAAATTTTAGACGCAGAACTGCTAAAGAGAAGTTGGAAATGGTTCAATCTGCGAACGAACAATTGCTTCAGAATTTGTTGCCCGTAGCGGATGATTTTGATCGTGCAGAAAAATCCTTGAAAGAAAAAAATGATAAAGACCTTGAAGGTGTTTTTCTTATTCAGAATAAATTCAAGAAGACGTTAGAACAATATGGTGTGAAGATCATGGATGTAAAGACAGGCTCAGATTTCAATCCCGACCTTCATGAAGCGATCACACAAATACCTGCTCCTAGTGAAAAACTAAAAGGCAAAGTTGTAGATGTTGTTGAGTGCGGTTATTTATTGAATGATAAAGTGATTCGCTTTGCTAAAGTGGTAGTGGGTAGTTAGAACATCAAGTTCAAAGTTTAAGGTTTCATGTTTTAAATAGGAATACGATTAGAATGAATTCAACATCAATCTAAATTCTAACTCCTAAATTTTATATTCAATTTCTGAAATGAGTACAAAGAGAGATTACTACGAAATATTGGTTGTTGCTAAATCGGCTTCACCAGAGGAAATAAAAAAAGCATACCGAAAAGTTGCCATTCAATATCACCCCGATAAAAATCAGGGAGATAAGGCAGCAGAAGAAAAGTTTAAAGAAGCTGCCGAAGCATACGAAGTATTGAGTGATTCTACCAAGCGCGCGCAGTATGATCGGTTCGGTCATTCGCGTCCGGGTGCAGGAGGTTTCGGTGGCGGCCAAAACATGAATATGGATGATATCTTCAGTCAGTTTGGAGATATATTCGGGAGCGGTGGTAGCCCATTCGATAGTTTCTTTGGAGGAGGCAGCACAAGAAGCAGCGGTAAGCGACAACGCAAAGGTTCGAACCTGCGCATCAAATTAAAACTCACGCTTGAAGAAATAGCGAACGGTGTTGAGAAGAAAATAAAAGTGAACCGCTTGGTTCGGGCAGAAGGTGTAACCTTTAAAACCTGTCAGACTTGCCAAGGTGCAGGCCAGGTAAGAAAGGTAGTCAACACAATGCTGGGCCAAATGGTATCGGCCAGCACATGTTCTACTTGCGATGGCTCCGGACAAATTATTGAGAAGCGACCGCCAGGTGTTGATAGTTCTGGCTTGGTTTCAAAAGAAGAAATCATCAGTGTAAAAATTCCTGCAGGTGTAGCCGATGGAATGCAACTTTCCATGGCTAGCAAGGGCAATGAGGCTCCCGGTGGTGTAGCGGGAGATTTATTGATTTTGATTGAAGAGCATGAAGATAAGTTTCTGAAGAGAGATGGGAACAATCTGGTGTTTGATCTCTACATAAGTTTTATTGATGCAGCGATTGGAACAACAGTGGAAGTGCCAGCGGTGGGAGGCAAAGTGAAAATTAAAATTGAGGCGGGTACTCAAAGTGGGAAGGTACTACGCTTGCGTGGCAAGGGATTAAAAGATGTTAACGGATACGAAACTGGTGATCAGTTAATTTACATTAATGTATGGACGCCTAAAAAGCTTTCGTCTGAAGAGAAGGCCAAGCTTGAAACTTTGCGAAATTCTCCAAACTTCGAACCGAGTCCGGATGCAAATGAAAAAGGATTCTTTGAAAGAATGAAAGAGGTTTTTAGCTAACAGTCGTTTATAACTATTTACTTCTTAGCCCGTATAACTCAAGTTACACGAGTATTTTTTAGCTTTTTTAGCTTAAAACGTACACATCGTAACTTAAGTAGTAAAGGTTCGTAATTATTCAACATGCATAGAAAGATTTGGTTAACGTGTTGCGGGATGGCGCTGGCAGGATTGTCATTAGGTCAAATAAAAAAGCAATTTACGGTTGAAGATTCACCCTCATGCGAGGATATTAAACTTTGCCTTAAGGCGAATAGTGGCAATTGCTACATCAAACCAAGCCAAAGCGCTGAAGTTCTGAGTGTATTCAGTAACCAAACTGAAACCGATTACTCGCATACTTTTCGGAAAGAAATAAAAGGCAAAACATGTGAAATTACCCTTGATCTTGAAGAGGTTAAATCTGCTAGCTTAAGCAAATCAATTTCAACCAGTTTATTTGGTTCGTCAGAAAAAGAATCGGGCGATAAAGTTTGGAAGATGTACCTCACCGATGACAAACCCTATTTTCTGGAACTTCAATATGGAATGGGAAATGCGAACGTGGACCTATCTGGATTGTCTATTAAAAAATTAAAAATTAATACCGGCAGCGCAAATGTAAATGTGGGTTATTATTCTTCAATAGAAAATCAAATTGATATGGATACCTTTTCTGTAAAGGTAGATTTGGGTTCTGTAAATGTTAAAAATATAAATCTATCGCGCACCCGTTTTGTTAGAGCCGATGTTGGGTTTGGAAACATGCTGCTTGACTTCAGCAATAAACCGTTGATAAGCAATAAGATTAAAGGAAGTGTTGGCGCGGGCAGCTTAGTGATTATACTACCTTCTAACGATACGCCTATCTTGATTAAAATTCACGACTCATGGTTGTGTAGTGTTACGATGCCATCAGGCTTGAAAAAAATTAGCGATAACACATTTGCTAACGCATCATATACAGCAGATGCTAAAAATTCGCTTGCATTTGACCTTGATGTATCGATGGGAAGTATTGTTTTCAAGTAGCTATTTTGAACCTCATCGTTCTCTTCTTCCCCTCCTTTAATTTCTTTTGAAGATCAATTGTGCTTCAGATAATTGATCGAACAATTACATACTTTCAATTATATTGCGCGATCCCGGAAACGGGCAAGGGCTGAGATTCGGCCATTAAACAAGCGTCTATGGAAGTATCAAATCTGCCCGAAAAGAAAAGTAAATTAACACTCTATATTATTATTGCTTTGGTTTTGGGTATTGCTTTGGGCTTTACCTTAAACAAGTACTACCTCGCCAAAGAAAATCAAGCCCTCACTTCCATCGACTTGAAGCTGGAGGAATTGCAAAAGCAATTCGCACAAGTTTCTGATAGCAATCAACGCACACAACTTCAAGCGGAAAAGAAGGTATTGAATCAGGAACGAAACAGTATGATTGAATCGCGTGAAGATAAAGTAGAACCATTCTCTTTACTGGCCGATATTTTTCTTCGCCTAATTAAAATGATTGTCGCTCCGTTGGTTTTTACAACGCTTGTGGTAGGCGTTGCAAAACTGGGCGATATAAATTCGGTGGGAAGGATTGGTGGTAAAACATTACTTTGGTTTGTGGGCGCCTCGCTAACCAGTTTGGTGTTGGGTATGATACTGGTAAATTTATTTGAGCCTGGCACAGCGATGAAATTACCTGTGCCCGATGCAGGTGATGATATTGGGATAACCCATACTGGTTTGTCACTCAGAGTATTTTTATATCACATTTTTCCGAGCAGCGTTATTGATGCTATGGCAAAAAATGAGATTCTGCAAATTGTTGTTTTCTCTCTTTTCTTTGGCGTTGCCACGGCTGCTATTGGCGAGCAAGGTAAAGTTGTTATCAAACTGATGGATGCTATTGCGCACGTTATTTTAAAAGTAACAGGATACGTTATGAACCTTGCACCCCTTGCTGTGTTAGGTGCAATGACAGCCATAATTGCGAAGCAAGGATTGGGCATTTTAAAAACCTATTCCATTTTTATAAGCGAGTTTTATCTGGGTCTTTTTATACTGTGGATTATTCTAGGATTGGCCGGATACATAGTGATTGGAAAACGTATTGTTACGTTGTTTAAAAGTATTAAAGAGCCAATATTACTTGCCTTTAGCACCAGCAGCAGTGAGGCAGCCTTTCCAAAAACAATGGAAGAACTGGAGAAGTTTGGCTGCAAGAATAAGATTGTGAGTTTCGTTCTGCCTTTGGGATATTCTTTCAACCTTGATGGCAGCATGATGTACATGACGTTCGCGTCTCTTTTTATTGCACAGTCGTATGCCATACAATTACCTTTCGCAACGCAAATAAGTATGCTATTGGTTTTAATGCTTACGAGTAAAGGAATTGCCGGGGTACCGAGAGCATCGTTAGTAGTAATTGCCGGAACGCTGGCCACGTTCGATATTCCAGAAGCAGGTTTGGCTTTGTTGCTCGGCATTGATCCCCTTTTAGATATGGGCAGAAGCGCAACCAATGTGGTGGGTAATAGTGTTGCTACAGCGGTGGTGAGCAAGTGGGAGAATTCGCTAGAAGATACTAGCCAACTTTAATTATATCGGTAAGAAGATTCAAGGGCACCTGATTACCCACTGGTGAACTTTAAATTCTTAATTTTGTTCCAGATTTAAATCAAACCACATGTTGAAAGCTGCACCAAAAAATATACATCTGTATTTAGAGTCGAACCCTAACCCAAACTCAATGAAGTTTGTGGTGAATGAAATATTGGTACCGGAAGGAATGAATTTTGATTTTCCTTCCATTGAAACGACAGATAATTCTCCTTTAGCAAAAGAACTTTTTGGCTACTCATTTGTGGAGCGTGTTTTCTACGCCAGCAATTTTGTTACGGTAACAAAGAAAGAAGATGTTGAGTGGTTGGAAATTCAAAACATCATAAGAAATCACATTAAGGAATTTTTAGAATCTGGTAAGTTCATTATCGACATTCCGAAAGAAGAGACGGTTTCTACAGAAGAAGAAACAGAAGTGGTGAAGAAAATAAAAACAATTTTAGAAGAATACATTCGCCCTGCAGTAGAGCAAGATGGTGGCGCCATTACCTATCACTCTTTTAAAGATGGTATTGTAAAGGTGCAACTTCAAGGTTCATGTAGTGGCTGTCCGTCATCGATGGTGACCCTTAAAGCTGGTATTGAAAATCTATTTACCCGCATGATGCCCGGAGAAGTTCTTTCCGTAGAAGCATTAGGGTAACGCTGTTTCATAAAATTATTGATGGCGATTACATCAGACAATGCGCTGAAAAAACTACTTGTTGTGGCAGATCGTGTTTCGATGACACCACACTCTTCTATTTTTATGTTAGAGCGTGAAAAAATTTTATCCTAAAAAAATATTGATGGCGGGTTTATCGTTCAACGTTTTGCGAAATGGAAAAAAGTACCGACTCATTAATTTTGGAGAAAAACATGAATTTGAAATTGAACACATTCTTGGCAATGACGACTTTAAAGTAAAAAATCTATTGACGTTAGAGCGCTATCACTTAAAAGACTTACTTGCTTACGGAAAAGGAAAAGATTTTATGTTAGAGCAAATTGAGAATCAGTAAGTAGATTATTTTATTAATCCTTATTTTGATTTCAGCATTATTAAAATCAGTATCGCTATTTCCATGTTGAATTCTGATTATGAAACAAATTATTCCTGCAACGATAGACGATGTACTTGAACTCTCTAATTTGATAAATTCTGCATACCGTGGAGAATCAGCCAAACAGGGTTGGACAACGGAAGCGGATTTAATTGACGGAACACGCACCGATGAAAATGGGTTGGCCGAGATTTTAAAAAATCCACAAGCAACTATTCTAAAGTATGTGGAGAATCAAAAAATTCTAGCCTGTGTTGAACTGATCCGTGAGGATGATAAACTTTATCTTGGCATGCTCACTGTTAGCCCTTCTTTGCAAGGCAAAGGTATTGGGAAGGAATTACTTCGTGCAGCCGAACAAGAAGCGTTGAAGCAAAATTGCAATTGTATTTTTATGACCGTTATTTCTGTTCGCGCTGAATTAATTGATTGGTATGTTCGGCATGGATATGTAAACACTGGGGAACGAAAACCTTTCCTAACAAGTCATGCTAGATTAGGGCAACCTAAGCAACAACTAGAGTTTGTACTGCTGGAGAAGAAAGTAAAATAAAGGAATTTGCTATTTTAAAAAGTTAGGTGAAATTTGTCAAAATAATTTCGAAAAAAGTTAAACTTTAGATCATGTAGTAGGATTGATTAACGCTCAAACGAAGTATTCAAATTCAGTTTTCGATTATCATTTCAGTTCGAACGGGCGCCCCGTTTTCATGGGCATGAGGCAGTGAGAAATAAAAGGTAGTCCCTTTTCCTTCCTCACTTTTAAACCAAATTCTACCGCCATTTTTTTCCACAAATTCTTTACATAAAAGCAATCCCAATCCTGTTCCTTTTTCTTGTTTTGTCCCCTCAGTGGTTACGCTGCTTAAGGTAAACAGTCTCTCTTGATGCACTTGTGGAATACCTACGCCCGTATCGACAATAGAAAAAATAATTTCATTTTCTTCACTCCAACCTTTTACCGTAATGGAACCTTGGATACCTGTAAACTTCACCGCATTTGTAATAAGATTTCGCATCATAGATCGAATCATATTTAAATCGGCATACGCATGTAGAGCTGGTAACTGATACTCTACACTAATTTTCTTTATATTGATTTCAGACTCAAACAACACTAATGTTTCTGCTGCAATCGATGATAAGTCAATCTTCTCAGGTTGATAGAGCGAACCGCCCAATTGCAATTTTGCCCACTGCAACAAGTTGCTTATAAACTCATTTGTATAAATAAGACGCAACTCTAACTCATGTGCAAGTTTTTTAAACTCGGCTGGGGTAAGGTCACCCGACTTAGCAAGTGTTAATGTTAATTGAAGCGATGTTAGAGGGCCTCGAATATCGTGAGAGACAATTGAAAAAAGTTTGTCTTTAATATTATTTACTTCTTCCAATCGTTCGTTTTTCCTTTGAATTTCTTCCGTTCTTAATCGCACCTGTCGCTCAAGATATTCTTTCTCTACCTTTTCTCGTTTAAGCTCTTTTTGTTGCAAAGCTTGATTTTCGCTAAAAACATTCGTCCAGCGCTCACCAAGCGCAAAAGAAATAAACAGTACTTGTAAAAGTGAACCCAACATTAAGCCGATATAGTTTGTGCTGAGGTATCCGGGAACAATGCCCAGACTGCCCATCGAAAAAATAGTTGTAGCCAACAACGGTGCGATCCAAGCCAATAGATAATATAACGCTGGTTTGTAATTTTTCTTTAAGCAATAATAGGCACTGATTAACACCAACACACAATGCATTACCACAAAGTAGTAGTGATACTCAAATGAAATTTTCCGAACATATATCAGCATCAGCAAAGCGCTTAGTATGTCTAGAAGCATGTTTGATAATAATAAATAGTCCAACCACTTATTAAAAGATCGAAGGTTAAGAAATGATCGGGTAAGCAATGTTGACGACAACACAAAGGCGGGGCCGGTTAGAATTGCAAAGAAGTCATTCCATTCTGGCTTTTCCGGATGCAGATACAAAAAGTTATAACCCTGAAAGAAGGCCACAACATTTGTCATCGCGATTAATGTAAGGACATAATAAATAAGAGCTCGCTCGCGTGTTGAAAAGGCTACAAAAAGCTGATATAAAAGCATGATGAGCATTGCACCATAAAACATTCCGTTAATAATTTGAATGCGATTAGATGCCTGAAAAAATACGTTACTCTGCCATAAGGTGATGGGCACCTGCACCGATGATACCGTCTTTACTCTTAGGTAAATTATTTTATGATCGTGCGACAAAATAGAGAATGTAAAAACGGGACTTCGGTGGTGCGCATCTTTGCCCGACATTGGAAAAAGGTCGCCAGAGATTTTATGTATCCATACCGTATCAGAATCGGTTTGAAGGAAAAAATCAACTTGATCTAAAGGAGCAAAGGGCACTTCTAAAAGCCAGTCTTTGTTGACTGAATTGTTGGTAATGTCGAGCTTAAACCAATGAACAAAACGATTGAATCCAAAATTAGGTGAGATGGTAGAATCGGGTAAGGCTTTCATAGGCAATGCGTGCATTTGCATCATTGTAAGATTGCCTTTTTTGTCAATGAGATGTTGCATTCTGCCTTCTACCTCAATTCTGCCTTTTTCAACAAGGTGAAGTTTTTGTGCAAAAGCAGTAATGCTTAGATGGAAAAGAATAATTAACGCAAAAAACTTTCTATTCATC
>JBBRFY010000072.1:0-18322 GCA_038241205.1 Cytophagales bacterium | reverse complement strand
TCACTTTCACAAAGAATGTTCCGATAAACGACATCACGATACCGGTAGCCGCTAATACTAACGGTAATAAAACTGCGGAAAGTCCTTTGAAATTATCCGTAAAACCTTCCACCATAAAGGCGGCACCCAAAACCATAGAACCGACAATTGAACCTACATAAGATTCAAAAAGATCGGCACCCATACCTGCTACATCCCCTACGTTATCCCCTACGTTATCCGCAATAGTTGCTGGATTCAACGGGTGATCTTCAGGAATACCAGCCTCTACTTTTCCAACAAGGTCAGCACCAACGTCAGCCGCTTTGGTATAAATACCACCGCCAACACGAGCGAACAATGCAATTGACGATGCTCCAAATGAGAAACCCGTAACAATGGTTAACACCTGATTAACCTGCGCTTGCGTTTCGGTTCCAAAAATCTGAGAGTAAATAATGAGCAGTAAACTTAATCCCAATACACCAAGTCCAACAACACCCATTCCCATTACAGAGCCACCGGCAAAAGCAACTTCTAATGCTCTGCCTAAGCTAGTACGAGCAGCATTTGTTGTGCGTACGTTTGCTTTGGTTGCAACGCGCATTCCAATAAAACCTGCTAACGCAGATGTAAAAGCTCCAATAACAAATGATACAGCAACTAATGGTGAAGATGTTTCGCTGTTTGCTGTAACACCTAAAAGAACAGCAACACACGCAACGAATATTGCTAAAATCTTATATTCAGCTTTAAGAAATGCCATTGCACCTTCGGCAATATGCCCTGCAATTTTTTGCATTTTTTCTGTTCCGGCATCTTGCTTGTTAACCCAAGCGCTTTTCCAGACAACGAAGAGCAGGCCGAGTACTCCAAATGCTGGCATTAGATAAAGAATGTTTTCCATTTTGATTTAGGTTTTCGAAATTAATAGGTAAAAAAACCGTTGACAAAGTGTCGAACGGTTTTAAAAGTGTCGCAAATATAGAAGAAGTACTATAACGAGCAAAATGCTTGTTTCGAAGGTCTTAAAGCCCAAACATATGTTTCAGCGCAGTCCAAAGACTTTTCTTTTTTGCATCATCCAGTAGATCGAGCGATTCTGAGATAATGATTGAAACGTCATTGATGGATAGATTCTCATACACCGTAGTGTTTGATTGTAAGGCAGCACCAAATGCCAGAACACGCTTAGGTGAATATGGCAAAAGTGATTCAACTGTAAAATTTTTTCGCACAATTACCTGAACCGATGCAAGGTTGAGTTTCACAGCATTGATCATCCGCGTAAGCGTAGTGATTTCCTCTGCGGTAAGGTTTGCCCAGGGTTTAGATAAAATAATGAGCAGGGGCGAAGGCAGAACATAAAGTTCTTCCTGATATAGACTTTCAAGCGAATTGTTTTGACTCACGATTATTTAATATCAAAAATGGATTTTAATTCTTTTGCGTCTTCAGGCTTCATTCTTCCTGCCAATATTAACCTCAATTGCCTTCTGCGAAGCGCGCCATTATACATTTCTTTTTCAAGATCTGTTTCAGGCACAACTTCTGGCACTTCAACCGGGTGTCCATCTTTATCGACTGCCACAAAAGTAAAGTAAGCCGAATTACTTTCTATTTTTTTTCCTTCCGGGATATTCTCGGCTTCAACATCAATTCTTATTTCGACAGAGGAGTTAAACGACCGAGTTACTTTAGCACGAAGCGTTACCACATTGCCCAACTGTATTGGCGAGCGGAACGAAATATTATCTACTGATGCAGTGACCACAATACTGTTGCAATGCTTTTGTCCGGAAATGGCCGATACAATATCCATCCAATGCATTAACCTTCCACCCATTAAATTATTTAAGGTATTGGTATCGTTGGGCAAAACCAGTTCGGTCATGCTTACAAATGATTCTTTAGGTGTTTTTTGTTTCCGCGACATTATTTCAAAATAATTCTTTTATGATTTCTTCTTTGGTTTTGTGAAAATGCTCCCCAACGTCTGAGAGAATTGATGATAAGGTTCCGATTTTAATTGGGTTGTGATCTGGGATTGTGATATGATGTTCGCCATTTTGTTGCGTGGTAAGCCGAATATGGCTTCCCGATTGACGAGTTGTTGAATACCCTAATTTCTTCAAAAATTTAACTAACTCTTGGCCGTTTACATCGCGAGGAAGTCTCATGCAGCAAACACAAGTTCTTTCACCATGTGTAGTCGGACAATTCTCGGTTTCACCTCATCAAAGTGGCAGTGAATGGCATCTTTTATTTTTTCCTGAAGCTCAGCAATAGTTTCACCTTCTGTAAAAATAGATACCCCTAAACCTTTGGCAGTATAACCGCCCTCAACACCTTCTTCAACCAGAAAAATTATTTCTTCCATATTCAAGTCCTTAATAATAGAGGTTTCAAGTTAAAACAAATAGAGTAAAAAGTTGAACGTTGATACGTATATCCCGAAACACCTAAACACGTTAATGCATTCGATTGCGAGTTACTACTAATCGTTAGTTCGTGCAAAAATGTTAAAATATATTTTGCAATCAAGGTTATCATTTCACTATTTGTGACTTCATTCATGAAAGCGATCAACACTATATTCATTTTCTCTTGCCTTACATCAAAGGCTCTCGCTTCTATCATTGTTACCATTATAACAATTACCACCACTATTATTACGGGGTAACCCGTTCATGAATTGTATCCCAGCCCCGTGCGATTATGCCGCAACTCAAGGAGTAAAACTGCATAATCTAAAATGAAAACATCAACACTTAATTTATTTTTTTAATGAAGGTCCTGAAATTTGGGGGTTCATCAGTTGCTACCCCGGCACGTATACAAGCGGTTATTGAAATTGTTAAACCTTATTTACACGGAGAAGTTGCTGTTGTTTTTTCGGCATTTGGCGGAGTAACGGATACACTGATTCATGTTAGCCAACTTGCGTTGGAAGGTAATCTTGAATATAAGACTCAACTTATAGAAATAGAAAAGCGCCACTTGGGTGCAGTTCGTGAGTTGATAGATATACACAAACAAAGTGGAATTCTTGCGCAAGTAAAATTTATGATCAATGAACTCGAAGATGTTTTGCACGGAGTTTATTTGGTGAAAGAACGTACCACCCGAACACTCGATTATGTAATGAGTTTTGGTGAGCGGCTATCGGCCTACATTATTGGAGAGGCATTTAAAGACCGAGGATTATCTGCTGAATTTTTAGATGCAAGAAAAGTAGTGCGAACAGATGCGCACTTTGGAAATGCTAAGGTAGATTTTGAAACCACCAGTAAACTCATACTGGAACATTTCAAGCACCATGAATCAGTACAAATTATTACAGGTTTTATTGCAACTGCGGAAAGTGGTGAGACCACCACGTTAGGTCGCAGTGGCTCAGATTATACAGCTGCAATTTTCGCGGGGGCGTTGCGCGCAACCGATCTCGAAATTTGGACCGATGTTGATGGCATGATGACCGCTGATCCACGCAAAGTGAAAAAAGCATTCACCGTTCCGCAGATGAGTTATGAAGAAGCAATGGAGCTCTCGCATTTTGGCGCGAAGGTAATTTTTCCAGCGACCATGCAACCTGCCATGGTAAATAAAATACCGATCTGGATTAAGAATACATTTAATCCGACTTTTAAAGGAACGGTTATTCATTCGGAATCCACCAACGGTAAAATGATAAAAGGTATTTCATCTATGAATGATGTTAGCCTTCTTAGTCTTCAAGGTAGTGGATTGTTGGGTGTGGTGGGTGCATCGATGCGGTTGTTCGCAACACTTGCGCGCGAGAACGTTAACGTAATTTTAATTAGCCAGGCATCATCCGAACACTCGATTTGTTTTGCTGTTGAAAAAGCATCTGCTTTTCGTGCTAAGACGGCAATCGAAAAAGAATTTCAATACGAAATACGGAGTGAAGAAATAGATCGACTTCACATTGAAAATGAATTGGCAATCGTTGCTGTAGTGGGTGACGGCATGAAACATACTCCGGGTACAAGTGGAAGAATGTTTAGCGCCTTGGGTAAAAACGGTGTCAACGTAATGGCCATTGCTCAAGGTTCGTCTGAACGAAATATTTCTGCTGTGATACCACAGTCTGATGCGGCTAAAGCACTCAACGCATTACACGAAGCATTCTTTCTTTCCGATAGAAGAGTGTTAAATATTTTCCTTGTAGGTACTGGCTTAATAGGTAAATCACTCGTTGACATGATCGAAGATCAGTTTGGAAAGTTGGCAACAGAAAATCGATTGGAGATAAATGTGGTAGCGGTTGCCAACAGCACAAAAATGTTATTTGAAGAAGAGGGTTTAGAATTGAAATCGTGTATTGAAAATATGAAGGCACATGGTGAAAGCATGAGCATGCAAAACTTCTTCGATACGATGTCTTCGCTAAACTTACCGAATAGTGTCTTTGTGGATTGCACTTCCAGCACAGACGTGATCGAATTTTATGAGCCAATTTTATCTGCCAACATTTCTATTGTAACGCCAAATAAAAAGGCGAACTCCGGTTCGATGGAAGATTATAAAAAATTAAAATCAACCGCCTTTAAACGTGGCGTTAAATTTTTATATGAAACGAATGTTGGTGCTGGTCTTCCGGTTATCAATACCATGAACGACTTAACACTAAGTGGCGATAAGGTAATGCTCATTGAAGCAGTACTGAGTGGTACGCTGAATTATATTTTCAGTTCGTTTGAAGAAGGTAAAAAATTTAGCGATGTGGTAAAAGAGGCCAAAGCAAAAGGATACACAGAGCCAGATCCTCGTGACGATTTGAATGGAATGGATGTGGCTCGTAAAATATTAATCCTTTCTCGCGAATCTGGTTTGACAATGGAGCTCGAAGATATTAAAGTAGAAGACCTAGTCCCGGAATCATGCCGAGGTGAAATGAGTATTGATACGTTTTTCACCAGCTTAGAAAAGCATGACGCTGACTTTGAAAAATTACGAAAAGAGGCTGCCGATAAAAATCAGAAGCTACGGTACATGGCTGTTTTGGATAAGGACAAAGTAAAAATTCAATTAGGATCAGTTGATGCAAAACATCCTTTCTATTCTTTATCGGGAAGTGACAATATTATTCTGTTAACCACAGAGCGCTATCACGATCGACCCATGGTAATTCGTGGACCAGGTGCAGGCGCAACGGTAACGGCAGCTGGAGTATTCGCTGATATTATAAGAATAGGAAATTATACGAGGTAGTTAATCGTTAGACGTTAATTGTTAATCGTGGTATGTGACTGGTGTGTGAGTATCAAAAAGGAAGTGGATAAGCATAACCACAACGTTTAACAATTAATAGGTCAATGTCGTTTCCTTAAGCTTCCATACCCTCTTTCTTTTGGAGAGGGCAGGGTGAGGTTTAAAAAAAAGAAAGCTTAAGGAAACGACATTGATTAATAGGTAGTAACGTGAATTTGAAACTTTAAGACGATTAACTGTTTAACCGATAACGATTAACGAATAAGATGAGATCAATAAAAGCATTCGCCCCGGCAACAGTAGCCAACGTGTCCTGTGGTTTTGATATTTTTGGTTTCGCGGTGGAGGCTCCGGCAGATGAAGTAATCGTGACACTACGGAATGAACATGGCGTAATCATTACTGATATTACAGGTGATGAAGGCAGACTTCCGCGCGAGTCGAATCGAAATACTGCCAGCGTTGCGGTAGAAGCTTTTCTTAACGCTATTGATAGTAGTATAGGAGCAGAAATTGTTTTGCACAAGCATTTGCCATTGGGTAGTGGCATGGGATCGAGCGCTGCGAGTTCGGTTGCCGCTTTGGTGGCGATCAATCATTTGCATGATAATCCTTTTACACGTGAGCAACTTTTACCTTTCGCTATGGAAGCTGAACGTATTGCGTGTGGTGCAGCGCATGCAGACAACGTTGCGCCATCATTGCTTGGTGGTTTTATTTTGATACGAGGGTATGACCCGTTGGATGTCACGCGTATTCCTACACCACCTAATTTATTTTGTACCCTTGTGCATCCTCACCTTGAATTAAAAACGGAAGACTCCAGAAGAGTTTTGAAACCGACAATTCCAATAAAAGATGCAATTACCCAATGGGGAAATATTGCTGGCCTTGTTGTTGGCTTGATGAAGCCTGACTATGGGTTGATTATGCGATCGCTAAAAGATGTTGTAGCTGAACCTACTCGCTCTCTTTTAATTCCGGGATTTGATCGAATAAAACAAGAGGCAATAAGTCTGGGTGCCTTGGGTTGTGGAATATCGGGATCGGGTCCCACTATTTTTGCATTGAGTACTGAATATGATATCGCTAAGAAAGTAGCGAATGAAATTCAGCAACAATTTGCTGATATAAAATTAAACAGTGAAATATATGTTTCCAGGATTAATGATATCGGTGCACGAATCGCGGAATAGATTTTACTGAATGACCTTAATTTGATTTAACAACAATCATCAAAGAAAAAGCAATGAAGTTTTATAGTACAAATAATCCATCTATCACTGTTGATTTAGAGCAAGCCGTAACGCAAGGCCTGGCACCAGATAACGGACTCTATATGCCGGAGACAATACCTGCACTGCAAAAGGATTTTTTTGATAAAATTGAGAAGAAGTCTTTCCAAGAAATTGGATTTGCTGTTGCTAAGAATATTATTGGGAATGATATTCCTGAAAGTGAGTTAAAGCGAATAGTAGAGCATACTATTCAATTTGATACACCGCTTGTAAAGGTAGAGGACGATGTTTTTGCGTTAGACTTATTTCATGGCCCCACGTTAGCCTTTAAAGATTTTGGCGCGCGCTTTATGTCGCAGTTGCTTGGATATTTTGCCAAGCGCCAGAAACAAGACATTGTTATTTTAGTTGCTACTTCAGGCGATACCGGTAGTGCTGTTGCCAATGGATTTTTAGGAGTTGAAGGGACAAGAGTGGTGGTGCTGTATCCGTCTGGAAAGGTAAGCGAGATTCAAGAGAAGCAGTTTACTACGTTGGGTAAAAACATTACGTCATTAGAGGTAGATGGAACATTCGATGATTGCCAACGATTGGTGAAGCAAACCTTCATGGATCAGGAATTAAAAAAGAAATTTTTTCTTACCTCGGCCAACTCCATCAATATTGCACGTCTTATCCCGCAATCGTTTTATTACTTCCACGCCTATGCTCAATTAAAAGATAAAACTAAACCAGTGGTGTTCTCCATTCCCAGCGGAAACTTTGGTAACCTAACCGGTGGTTTATTTGCCAAGCGTATGGGGCTTCCTATTCATCAATTTATTGCTGCCACAAATGCGAATGATGTTGTGCCACAATACCTTTTAACAAAACTATTCAAAGCAAGATCGTCACAACAAACTATTAGCAACGCTATGGATGTAGGCAATCCTAGTAATTTTGATCGTATACTAAATTTGTATAATCAAAATTTTGAGGCCTTAGCGAATGATATCTATGGCTGTGCCTTTACGGATGGTGAAACACAGAAGGCGATGCAGGATGTTTACGCAGCCAAGAAATATGTTATGGATCCGCATGGTGCCATTGGCTATTTGGGTTTAAAGAAATATACGAGCGAAGTATCGGGTAAGGTAAATGGAATCTTTTTGGAGACGGCTCATCCTGCAAAGTTTAAAAATGTAGTGGATGAAACCTTAGGTCAAGAAATTGAAATTCCTGAACCGTTGCTGAAGTTTATGAAACAAACCAAACAGAGCACATCAATATCAAACGATTTTGACGCCTTTCGAAATTACCTTATTACGAATTTGTAGAGGATTGATCGGAAGCTTTTAGTGTATGCCGAAAGACAATATATTTACGCGTAAAAAAATTCCAAACAATAGCAACTGACATGGCAATTGCCTTTGCAATGCGGTCGTCTAACGCAATGGAATCGACCAATAACCAAAGAGTCATTTGACTTATCATCAAAGCACCGACTAAGCAAAGAAAGAAAAGTAACGCCTCCATTACCTTATTGCCATCGGAAGAACCGAATACATAAATTTTGCTTAAAATGTAAGTCACAATATTTGTAATGGCAAAGGCTACAATGTTTGCAATTAAATAATCCATCCAAAGTTTTAGCGAAATATAGAGTGAATACTCAATAGCGGCAGATATAACTCCAACGAGAACAAACTTTAGAAACTCGGGAGCATTAAGTTTGCGAAAGACTGCCTGAATAAATTTTATCATAACACTGGCGGCAAAGAAACAACTTTATCGTTATTGTTCATTTTTGAAGGAATGAATAATTATTTCGTAAAATTTAATTTCTAGTTTTTCCATCCTTGTTCACCCAGCAATGGCACGAAAGCAAAATTCTCGAATTCTTCCTGCACTAATTTTCCGTTCTTCTTTCGAATGCGTAGCATCATTTGCTTTTCGCGATTGCCAACGGGTATGATAAGAATTCCACCTTCAGCGAGTTGATCAGTTAATGCGTTGGGCACAATGGGCGCACCGGCAGTAACAATAATTTTGTCATAAGGAGCTTTTACGGGTAGACCCTTCGAGCCATCTCCAAAAAAGAAGAAGGGTTTGTAGCCCATAGTTGGCAGAAAGCTCTTGCATATTTCGTATAGCTTACGATTATACTCTATAGTATATACCTTGGCGCCAACTTCTAATAAAATGCAGGACTGATATCCCGAGCCGGTTCCGATTTCTAGAACTTTATCACCCGGTTTAATTTCAAGTTTCTCAGTTTGGAAGGCAACCGTATAGGGCTGACTTATCGTTTGCCCTTCCCCAATTGGAAAAGCCTTGTCCTGATACGCGTGGTCGTGTAGCGCATTTTCAAAAAAGACATGTCTTGGAACCTTGCCTATTGCGGCTAAAACGCGCTCATCTTTTATCCCTTTTTCAACCAGCTTTTTCACCAGTTTATTCCGTAATCCACGCTGCTTATAGTTGTCCTCAATCATGATCAACAGGTAATGTTTGTAACTTGTGGATTAAATGTTGACAACCACTTAAGTATTTGATTTTCATGTATTTAAATAAAATGGATGTACTTTCGATATTGAATAAATGTCAGTTTTGCCCCTGCAATCGACATGCAAAAAAGCCAATTTTTCAGGCTTCACAAAGTTTGATAGAATCTTTAGGAAAAGTGAAAGTTAACGCCTTACTTTAACATCTCTCCACACAGTTAAAGCTGTTTTGCCATAGCGTTAAACTGTGTTCTTGCACTGACAGTAGGATGACGAAAGTCACCACTACTGTCTGGGCAGGGAGACATCCCAACTGAATAATCAGCCCGTTTTTCGTCATTCTTTTTGTTCCTTAATCTCACTACTTTTCTTTTCGACTTCGCCCAAAGCTATTCAAGTATTTCACAGCGATCTGTATCTTTTGCACAATTCTGCATTTTGGTTATGAACTGAATGCAATAAATAGATCAATGGTGATTGAAGAAAATCAACGTACGCGAGAAATATCCCACGATGAAGAAGCGTTAATTCGAAACGCGCAAGCTGATCCAGATGAATTTCGGTTACTCTATGAACGATACTTCAAAAAGATTTTTTTGTTTGTGCTTCATCGCATTGGCGATAGCGCCACGACAGCAGATATTACTTCACAGGTTTTTCTTAAGGCATTAATTAACATTCAAAAATTCAGTTTTAGAGGGCTCCCATTTTCAGCGTGGTTATTCCGAATTGCTTTGAATGAATGCAACAGTTTTTTCAGAAGCAATAAGCGTCACCGAATTGTCTCGATTGAAAGTGATATGGTGAGCAACTTACATGTGGAGTTAACATCAGATTCAACCGTTGCGGATTTAGAAGACAGGTTGCCACACATTCTACAGAAGTTATCAGTTGATGAATTGCAAATTATTGAGTTGCGTTTTTTTGAACAACGCCCTTTCAAAGAAGTTGCAAGTATTCTGAACATTACAGAAACCTATGCTAAGGTAAAGGTGTATCGAGCACTCGATAAAATGAAAAAATTTTTCTTGCAACAAAAATGAAACAAAAAATAACGATCATGAAACAAAGGCCCGATCCTTCAGATGAGGAGATCATCCGCTATATGGATTTTGACGCATTACGGAAAAAGCAAGTGGAGTTTGATGCCAGGAAAAAAAATCGATATGCGATTTTCAAATGGTCAGTTCCGGTTTTGCTCATAATCTCTTTAGGCCTTTGGTATTATAACTTCTATGATAGTGAAGTTGAGGTATCAGTACCCTCGCAAAACTCAGAGTTACAAACAGGTCAGTTACCTCACGCTAATACGACTGCGCCAGCTTTAAAAGATAGCATTTTGATCGAGGGTACACTAGATCAGAAACTTACTAATGCTACTCAGCGGGACGTTGTAAAACCAATCGATTCAAAGATTAAGCTTGCAGAACAAAAGGATATTAAAGTAGAGAGTAAGCCAATAGAATCAATCTACGTTCAGGCAGAACCTGTGAATGGATTTGCTGCTCTTTATTCTTTCTTAAATACTAACCTTCAGTATCCAATAGAGAGTGTGAAAGATTCTATTCAAGGTGTTCAAACTATTTCGTTTATAATTAATGCACAAGGTAAGCCAGAGCATATCGAATTTGTAGAGTCCTTGGGCGTTCCGTTTGAAGTAGAGGCAAGACGCCTTATTGAAAGTATGCCGCTTTGGAAGCCTGCCACTTTAAATGGTAAACCTGTTGCAAGTAAACTTGTATTGCCAATCACGTTTCAGATTCAAACCTTAAAAGCAAAGAATTAATTATGAAAAAGTGGGTTGTATTTTTCCTAACGATGATGTGTTGTGGCGTATCTGTTGCCCAACAATTTCAAAAGAAATTAGAAATTGCATTACCTGATTCAGTTCAGGAAGCGCAAGTTGTTTGGGTTGATTTAGACAATGACGGGCTGCTCGATATCTTAATTGCAGGTAAAGTGAATGCGACACGCAGCTATCTTTATTTCATTAAAGGAGATACGGTTAATACACCGGAATTATCCACAGCGATAACCTCTATACTAAATCATCAAAGAATTGAGATTACCGATTATGATCTGGATAATGATATTGATGTAGTGGTGTCGGGTAAAAGAAATGGAATTGATACTACAGCAGTTTATTTGAATATGGGTTCATTTCAATTTGAAGAACATCTGTTGAATGTACCTGCTTTTACAAAATCATTGTTTGCCGATTTAGACAATGACGCCAGATCTGAATGGATTGTATCGGGCGTTCACAACGGATTGCCGTACACAAGAATTTTAAAACAGCAGCAGAATTACCTTTGGCGTGTAGTACATGATTCCCTGAAGTTTCAACTTTCTGCGCTCGAAGTGATTGATGCTAACGGTGATGGTCGATTCGATTTATTCATAAGTGGAAAGGTTAGACCTGACTCCGTGGTGAGCGGATTTTTAATTAACCAAAACTCATTTTACTTCCAACCAAAAAATAGTATTGAATTTCAGGGCACTTCATCAACGGGCGATATGAATGCAGATGGTAAATTCGATGTGATGGTGAGCGGAAAAGATTCAATGAATGCTGATCGAACAATGCTTTATCAAAGTGTGAGCGGAGATTATAGTGTAAGTACCGTTGAGCCCGCTCTAAAAGATGGCGTAACTTTTCTTGCTGATCTAAATTCGGATGGAATTGTAGATGTAAATTATGTTGGAAAAAATAGTTTGGGTGATACACTCAATATTATTAACTATGGAGATCAAGATTACGACACTTTAAATTCAAGTGGTTTGATTGTTCAGCACTTTGGTGATGTAGAGCATGATGGTGATCTTGATTTACTTCAACTTGTTCAACGCGATTCTCTTTATATTGTGTTGTACGAAAATTCACCTAATCAAAAAAATGTTGGTCCAAATAGACCGCTTAGCGCGATAGTCCTTCCAATTTTTAATCGCTTTTTTGCGTATTGGGATAAGCCAACGGATGACCACACTCCAATTCAATCTTTAACATTTGATCTGTTTGTAAATGGTGCTGCCAATTATCAGGCAGGGTCGTTCGATTTGTTAAATGAAAAAAGACTTTCCGTAACGCATGGAAATAATGGCACTCAGAATTTTAGATTATTAAAAGGATTGCCAGTAGGCGATTTATCAGTTGCTATTCAGGCCATTGACAATGCATTTCATACTGGAGCCAATAGTATTTGCATCGGTAGCGGAGGAGGCGGTGGAAACAATTGTGCAACAGCAATGACTAAAGTAAATAAAGTAAAAGCTTGTCATCATGAGAATGTTGTTTTACAATCTTCTCAGGAAGCGTTATGGTTTTCTTTCACCGATGGATTTGTAGTATCCGCAAGTGAGTTCAGTTTTCAAGCAAATATGCTTGATACAATATTTTCTTTTAGTCCTCATTTAATAACCTCAGGTTGTGATGCATTGAAAGTCTGGATTATTGAGATTAATGATGACACTATTAAAACAGAATTGGCCACGCGCTTTGTTTGCGTTGGTGCGAAATTGAACTTTGAGGTGGAGCCCGATTGGGAAACGATCATTTGGAAAAGTGATCTGAAAGGTAATTTGGGTGCAACTGAAAGTATTGTTTACACGGCTACAGAAAATGATACCGTTTCGGTTACATTAAAAAACAATTATGGTTGCTCAATTCAGAGAAAGACAGCCATTCGTATTAGTAGGCCTAACGTTGTGTTGGTAGCTGATCAATACAAAATTGTAAAAGGTGGATCGGTTACCTTGGGAGCAACTGGGGCAGAGCGTTACCTATGGACACCGGCATCGTTTTTAAATCAAAATAATATTCCCAATCCAACAGCAACACCCATAAATACAATACAGTATACCGTAACCGGATACGATTCTATAAATTGTTCCAGCCAGAAAGTTGTGACGGTTTCAGTAGAAGACAGTGGATTTGTACCAACGCTTTTTACACCAAATGATGATGGCCAAAACGATGCACTAAAAATTTACGGTCTGGCAACGGCCAAAGAATTTTTATTCGCCATTTATAATCGTGAAGGAAGCTTAGTGTTCAATACTTCAGATGTTACAGAAGCTGTTCAGCGAGGATGGGATGGCACTGTAAATGGAAAACAGCAACCGGGTGGAGTATATTTTTGGAAAGTGAAAGGAAGTTTAACTACCGGAAGAAAGGTATTGTTAAATGGAAAAGAATCTGGTTCCATCGTTCTTATTCGATAGTTGATGTTGAGTAGGAAATTCATTTTTGCTTTTGTCTTGCTGCTATTTTTTGTAGAAAAAGTTGATGCACAATATTTTCAGTTTAGTCAGTACAATTTTACACCACAACGAATAAATCCCGCCCAGGTAAGTACAACTAATTACGCCACGCTCAGTTTTGATTATCGCCATCAGGCAACGGGAGGTGATGTTAGTTTAAATAGCAACATCATCAACATGTCTTATCCATTGATTGCACGCAACGGAACGCGATGGTCAGGCATTGGTTTGTCAATGATGGATGATCGATCGGGGCAGGAAGGTATTTTTAAAACGAAAGAGATTGCATTATCATATGCGTTAACAATACCAGTTGCTAAAGGTCAAACACTTTCACTAGGCTTTAAAGGTTTGTATCAATCACAGAAATTAAATTTAGATGGTTTGTATACCGGCTCACAATATATTCAGGATCGCGGGTTTGATGAATCCATTTCCAATGGAGAAAATTTAAGCAGTGCAATCTATAATTACATTACGTTTAGCGCGGGTTTGCATTGGCAGCGCATAGATAAGAAAGGTGATAAGATTGCCTATTGGGGTATTTCATTTTTTGATTTCAATAAGCCGGAGGATACCTATTTAGAATCTACCAGTCAACTTAATTCAACTGCGGTAGCATCATTAGGCTTTCGTCTTTACAACCAAGGTAATATTATTTTTCTGCCGGAGCTTCTGTATACCCGAAACTCAAATCGAAATATTTTAAATGTAGGAAGTATTCTTCGATACGAAATTAAACCGTCACCAAATCAAGTTTCTGCGCATGTGGATTTGATTACAAAATATGTTATTGGTCGATCGGGAATTATTGGTTTACAATTTCATAAAGAAAATTTTTCAATCGGTGTTAGCTATGATTTTCCTGTCATTGTAAAAAATGCCGCGAATACTGGTGCTTTTGAAGTGGGACTTGAATTCAGAAAATTAGTGCTTCCAAAAGGTACGAAAGCGCGCCAACAACAAATTAAAAAGCAACAAGAACAAGCAAAGAAAAATGCAGCAGCGAAGAGTCAAACGAAGGTTGTTGTTACGAAACCTGGGTCACTATCCGATTCATCAAAAGCAAAAATAAATTCTGCAAAAGAGGATTTAAGTACACGTTTAAAACAAAAGCAAGACTCAGTTGTAACAAACGCGAATGCAGGTAATATTGAACATCAGTCATTGATTCTGGAAACCGCTACGTTGCATTTTAATTTTGAGTTTAATAGTGCTGTGTTAGATGAAGCGGCTTCCACTTATTTAAATGATTTAGCCAAAGCGTTGGTTGATAATCCTGAATTAAAAATCAGCCTAACCGGACACACCGACAATGTAGGATCTGAAAAGTTTAATTTGAAGTTGTCTGCATATCGAGCGCAAACACTTAAAAATTACCTTATTGAAAAAGGAGTTGATGAAAAAAGAATTATGGTCGATGGCAAGGGGATGGCACAATCCTTAAATAATAATCAAACACCAGAAGATCGCGCAAAGAACAGACGTGTGGAACTTATGATACTGTATCAAAATTGAGTTCGATCCATTTTAAATTGATCCCATTCTTCTTTACTGTTTATGTTAAGCAACGATTGGGTATTCGGAATGGATATGATGTTGACGTTTGATTGTTTGAGGAAGTCGCGCGGACTAATTTTTCCGGAACGATAAAAGGTAAGCAACTCTTGGGATGCTTTAGGTTCCCAAAGGGCTAATAGAGGTTCTGGATTTTTTCCTTCCGAATCAAAAAAACACGTAGCGGTTTTAGAGTGATCTCGATGTTTGATAAGGTATTCTATAATAGTGCTATCAATCATGGGCATATCAATTGGAATGGAAAGCCACGCAACATTTTTATTAAATTGAAATGCACTTAGAATTCCGTTTAATGGACTATCAATTTGAAATTGATCAACCAATGGATGGCATGCAATAGGTATTTCACTTTCGGTTTTGCAAGATGTATAAACCTCATCACAATATTTTCCAAGCAGTTCAAACAAGTATTGACGTTGAGGTTTTCCATGATAGTCGATGTAACCTTTATCAAAACCCATGCGCACACTTTTTCCTCCGGCCAAAATTAATCCGTAAAGCGAAGACGATATAGAATTAGTGTTCATCTCCTTCATGAATCTCTTTTCCGCAATGCGGACATTTGATTGACACCTTTTTTTCTGCGTCTTTCAATGTTGCATAAAATCCAGATGATAGAATACCAACTGGTAATGCAAGCAACGCCACTCCGGCAATGGCAAATATGCCACCTAAAAATTGACCAAGAGGAGTAATGGGAACCATATCGCCATAGCCAATAGTGGTGAGCGTTGCGATGCCCCACCACATGGTAGCAGGAATGCTACTAAATTTGTCTGGCTGGGCTTCGCGTTCCGCATAAAACATAATGAATGACGCGATAACGAGATTAAAAAGGATAAAGAAAAAGCTAAGAAGAAGTTGTTCCTTTCGATCTTTCAATACGCGATTAAAAAATTTAAGCGCATGAAGATAACGGGCAAGTTTGAACATTCTAAACAATACCATTAATCGAAATACTCTTAAGAAACTGAGGTTAACGAAAAAGAAACCAAGGTAATAGGGAAGAAATGCAAGAAGATCAATAATAGCAAGAGGTGAGATTAGGTATTTTACGCGTCCACTTATCGGGTCTCGATATTTTCTACTTTCAACAATGGAATAGACGCGGGCAATGTATTCAATTGTAAAGAAGAGGACAGAAAATTGTTCAAACATTTTTAATACGTCATCATATTGCTGGTTAATATCTTTGATTGAGTCCAATACAATCGCCAGAATATTAAGAACGATAATGGAGATCAAAACGATCTCAAAAATTCTTTCCATTACACCGCCCTTTTCGTTCGGGGTAAGTATTAAGTAGAGTCTTTTGCGAAGGGTCATACTATTTTGCGCTGCGTTTAAAATCTTTTTTACCTCCGGTTTTTTCCACCAATTTTATTTCTTCCACAACAATATTGTGGGATAGTGCTTTGCACATATCATACACGGTTAACGCAGCGATAGAAACTGCAGTAAGTGCTTCCATTTCAACTCCTGTTTTCCCCGAAAGGGTAGCAATGCTATCAATAACAATTTTACCTTCTGAAACATGAATCGTGATTTGGCAATCTTCTAATCCGATTGGATGGCAAAATGGAATGAGCGATGAGGTTTGCTTGGCACCCATCACACCCGCTATTATGGCTGTTTGAAATACTGGGCCTTTTTTAGTGATGAGTTCATTATCTTTAATTTTTAGAAGAATAGCAGAACCCACATGAACGATGGCCTGTGCCTTTGCCGTTCTTTTCGTTATTTTTTTTTCAGATACATCTACCATTGCAGGATTTCCGGCAGAGTCGATGTGTGTAAATTTCTTTTTAGTCATGTACCTTGGGCGTTGAACAAAGTTATAAATATTTCAGATGGTAAGTGTAGAAGAAGCAACCTCAATCATTTTAGAATCCTTATATAAACCCTCCGTGCAGAAGGTGGAAATTGAAAAGGCCGTAGGCCGGGTACTGGCAGAAAGTCTCGTGGCCGATCGTGACTTTCCGCCTTTTAACAGAGTGGCCATGGATGGGATCGCTATTTTATTTGAGTCGCTGAAGGAAGAAAAAAAATCATTTTTTATTGAAGACGTACAAGCTGCTGGCGCGCCACAAAAAAAACTGAATGATAAACAAAATTGCATAGAGGTAATGACTGGTGCAATGTTGCCTATCGGTACGGATACAGTTATTCAATATGAGGATGTGAAAATTGAAAGTGGAATTGCAACCGTTTTTGTAAAGAATATTTTACCTAAAAAAAATATTCATGTTAAAGGTCAGGATGTTCAGCAAGCGGAGGTATTGTTGAACTCTGGAACGATTCTATCGCCTGCGGAAATTGCTTTGCTTGCTTCGGTGGGAAAAAATGAAGTTGATGTTTTATCGCTGCCAAAGGTTTCAATTATTTCCAGTGGCGATGAATTGGTTTCAGTACATGCTACTCCTGCACCGCATCAAATTAGACGATCCAATACCTATGCATTGCAAGCGGCCATGAGTCTATTGGGTTGCGATAGTGATTCCTTTCATTTACCAGATCAAAAAGAAAGTATCATTGAGGCTTTGCGCAAAATGGTGAAGAAGTACGATGTCATTATTTTATCAGGTGGCGTATCAAAAGGAAAATTTGATTACATACCGGATGCGCTGAAAGCGATTGGAGTAAAGAAACTTTTTCATCACGTTAATCAACGTCCGGGGAAACCATTCTGGTTTGGGATTTCAGAAGAGGGAAAGGTAGTCTTCGCATTACCCGGTAATCCGGTATCTACCTACATGTGTTTTTATCGATACATAAAACCGTGGTTGTATAAAAGTTTAGGAATTGAAACAGAGTCTATCCAGGCTGAATTGACAAGTGATTTTTCCTTTGTTCCCAATCTTACTTACTTTCTTCAAGTAGAAGTGAAAATTGAGAAAGGTAAGTTGAAAGCATATCCGCGTCAGGGTGGCGGATCCGGAGATTTTGCTAATCTTAAAGAGGTAACTGGTTTTTTGGAATTACCTTCGCATCTATCTGAATTCAAATCTGGAAAAGTGTTTGATTATTTTCCTTTTCGAAATATTTTCTGAGGTATAGCACATAAATTTCACTATTTAATCTGTGAGATCTGCGGGAGAAAATACAAACACCTTTCCCGCAGATAACGCTGATTGAATACGCGATGATCACACAGATTAATACGATGCATTAAATTGGTGTTGTTTTTAATTTCATTTTTCTAAATATTTCTAAATAATTAAACAATAGAAATTTTTCGTTTAGGTTGGCTATTTAAAATTTCTCCCTTCACCAAAAAGATTTCCTTGCACGGCTTCATTTTTTTTAGTTTTATTTTTCGATAGGAATGGTGATGTTATTTCATCCGCGCGTGACAACGATTTTACTTTTGAATCTGCTTCTTTTGATTTTGTAAGTTGTTGCAATAAATGGGATGCGTTGTAGCAACGTTTTACAATCACATGAATCACTTCACCTTCACGCTGCAACGTACCTTCCACCATTAGTAAACGTGATTGAATAATCTCTTTGCGATACGTGTCAAACAAACTCGCCCAAACTACAAGATTG
>JBBRFY010000071.1:0-18361 GCA_038241205.1 Cytophagales bacterium | reverse complement strand
AATAGTAGAACTATAAAACACGATCTCAAAAAAAATATAAATGCGCTAAAGAATGCATCGTTCAATGCTTCACTAAAAATATTATCTCGTTGGATAAATCTGGTTAAGAACTTTGAAACGTTAACTATAAACTCGAAAATGATTCTTAACTTTAGATCATATCTAATTCACTATGGAAAATAGAAGTGTAACGTCTCGCATTAAAAGCACAACAAAAAAAGTACTAATCATAGCCGGCCTTATTGGTATTGGAGTTCTCGTCTTCTTTTACAATGTTAGTTACGAGGAGGGCGTAATGGCCGGTAAAGTTTTGCGTATTAGCCAAAAAGGAATGCTCTTTAAAACCTATGAGGGAAAAATAAATCTGGAAACATTTGGAGCCTTAAAAGGAGTAAGTCCAATTGCAGAGTCGTTTGATTTCTCTGTTAAAAAAAGCAACCCCGATCTTGTTAAAGCATTAGAAGAAGCTGCATTGAGCGGTGAACGCGTCAACCTTTATTTTGTAAAGTATTATTTCACTTTTCCATGGCGGGGTGACACAAAGTACTTTGCATCCAGGATTGAGACCGTTGGGAAATCAGGTTCAGGTAATTAGTACTCAGCTATTGGTATTGTGCACGCACTATAAATATTTCACTAGCTATGAATCGATCTCAAGTTGTTCTCTATGGCTCGTATGGCTATACGGGCAAACTCATTACACAAGCGTGTAAATTAAAAAACGTAGACATTGTGCTGGCGGGCAGAAATCAAGATGCACTTATCCGACAAAGCAAAGAGACTGGGTTTCACTATGAAGTTGTTGATATAAATAATGAGGATGCTTTACAAAAATTACTTTTCAAAAAAAAATTAGTCATTCATTGTGGCGGGCCATTTCAATTTACCGCTAAACAAATGGTGGAAGCTTGTCTGGCTACTAATACACATTACACCGACATAAGCGGTGAGTTTACTGTTTTTGAAATGCTAGCAGCGTATGATGCCAAAGCAAAAGCAGCAGGCATTATGATTTTACCAGGCATTGGTTTTGACGTAGTACCTTCTGATTGTCTTGCGCTGTATTTAAAAAATCAATTGCCCTCTGCTACTCATCTTCAATTGGCTTTCACTTCATTGAAAGGCGGTCTCTCTCGTGGCACAGCGCGTACTGCAATTGAAGGATTGGGTTATGGAAGTTATGTTCGCGAGAATGGAAAGTTGAAACCAATTGCGCTGGCATCGCGAACGATGAATGTTAATTTTGGTGAGTTCACTACTTCGACTTTATGTATTCCATGGGGTGATATTTCAACGGCTTATCGCAGCACGAATATTCCAAACATAGCGGTATACATGGGCATGCCTGAAAAAACAATTCAAAAATTAAAATGGGCGAATTATTTTAATTGGTTAATGCGCAAACCTTGGGTGAAAAAATTCCTTAAAAATCAAATTGATAAACGTTCTGCCGGCCCATCGGATGAACGCAGAAAAAATGGACGAAGTTTTCTGTGGGGAAAGGTATGGGATAACAAAGGGAACGAAGTAAGCTGCACCTTGCAAACATTAGATGGATACACGCTTACAGCAAAGACTAGTGCCTTGATTGCTGAAAAAATAATATCCGAAAATCTTAAAATAGGATATCAAACTCCCGCCACGGCCTATGGCGAAAATCTTATTTTAGAAATTGAGAATACCTTTCGAAAAGATAATTAATGTAACGCATTGAAGAATATCCTTATCTGCGAATGACTATTTCGATGTTGAATTTCTCCACACTATAAAACTAATTGAATGCACCATCGTGGTGTCTTCACTTGACAGATGCAGTCTTATATATAGAACAGGAGGACACACAGTCACCTTGCTTATTAATGCACTCCTAAGTAAGGATAAATTAATATGTACGTAATAGCGCCAGCAAAATATCCGAGCATAGCCAAAAGAGAAATGCGTTTGAGATACCAAATGAAATCGATTCGCTCCATACCCATAACAGCAACACCCGATGCTGATCCAATAATCAAAATACTTCCACCCGTACCCGCGCAGTAGGCAAGATATTCCCAGATCATGTGATCCATGTGATACGTTTCCATACTGTACATGCCCATACTGGCTGCCACCAGCGGAACGTTGTCAACAATGGAAGAAAGCATTCCAATAAGCGTGATGATAATTCGATTGTCCCCAAACGTTGTTTCTAACAATGTGGCAAACTGATGAAGAATATCCATGGACTGCAAAGCACCAACGGCAAGTAGAATTCCGAGAAAGAACAAAACACTCGGCACGTCAATACGAGTCAACGCACCGGCTGCGGTGTACGGTCGCTTCTCAGCTTCATCCATATCTGGATTAATTAACTCTGAGGCTACCCAAAGAACGCCCAATGCCAGTAACATACCGAGGTAAGGAGGTAAGTGGGTGGTTGTTTTAAATATGGGCACAGATATTAATCCAGCTATGCCGAGAAACAACATAAACTTAGATCCTCGTATGGGTACATGCTTATGTTCTCCATGTGCATGATTATCTTTTTTGCTGTGATCGTGACTACCGGCATGACCTAACTCGCCTTTTAATGTGAATTGTAAATAGATGAGGGGTATAACCATGCAAACAACGCTTGGCAAAAACAAGGTCTTGATAATATTGAGCGCAGAAATTTGTCCGCCAATCCATAACATGGTTGTGGTAACGTCACCTATAGGCGACCATGCTCCACCGGCATTTGCCGCGATAACAATCATACCCGCAAAAAACAAACGCATATTTTTATTAGGCACCAGTTTCCTGATTAAGGATACCATAACAATAGAAGTAGTGAGGTTATCTAAAAGTGCCGATAAGAAAAAGGTAACGATGCAAATAACCCAAAGTAATTTTTTTGGATTTCGGGTGGTGATGCGGTCGGTTATGAAACTAAAACCTTGGTAGGCATCAATTAACTCAACGATGGTCATTGCGCCCATTAGAAAAAACAAGATCGCTGAAATCTCACTTAAATGTTCGGCTAATTGATCGCCAATGTGGTCAATCGACTCGTGCGCGCCAATGGCATATATCGTCCAGCACAGCACTCCGGTTAAAATTGCAGAGGCTGATTTATTTACCCGAATGGGATGTTCAATGGCGATCAACAGATAACCAATGACGAAGACTACAATTGCAATTATTTCCATGATTAAGGGAGTAGAGCTGAAAGATGGAAAAAAAACCAAAGACGAAAAAGGTAAAGTATGTTTTTCGGAGGAGTGGTAAAAAATTAATTTCTAAATAATATCAGACCCAACCTCATTCTTACAAAATCAAGAAAGGAATTTGGATTTTAATCCTAGTTTGTAAGGTAGCCACCTAGATTTTGAATGGATTGAACCAACAAGATGCTCGCTATCTGATCTGTACAATCTGCATGACGCATGTGGCGTGAAGCCGCATCGTAAAATAGTTTTACTAAAACGCAGTGTAATCCAAAGCAAAATGAAAATAAAAGCAATACTAAAAGCTACTTTAAGCCAAACAACCCTTCGTTTAACAAATTCAATGCTTTCTCTTTGTATTGTTTTTCTACCAGAACACTAACATTGTTTGTGCTTCCACCACACGAAACCATGCGAACAGGTATGTCCGCTAAGGAATTGAAAATTTTATTCAACACTCCTTTTTGCTCTGTTATTTTATTTCCTACAATGCAAATAATAGTTTGATCTTGATCTACTTCTATGGTGCCAAATTTTTTCAGTTCATTTTCTATAGAAGCCAAGTGTGTATTGTTATCGATGGTAATCGATACGGCAATCTCTGATGTTGTGATCATGTCAATCGATGTCTTGTGGTTTTCAAAAACCTCAAACACCTTACGTAAAAAACCATACGCCATTAACATGCGCGATGATTTTATTTTAATGGCAGTAATACCATCTTTTGCAGCAATGGCTTTGAATGATCCTTCCGTTCCTTTGCTTGTAATAATAGTGCCCGGAGCTTTTTCATCCATCGTATTTTTCAACCGAACAGGCACATTGTATTTCTGTGCGGGCACAATGGTAGCAGGATGTAAAATCTTTGCGCCAAAATATGCCAACTCAGAAGCTTCATCGAAGGTGAGTTCAGAAATGGCAACGGTTTTCTTAACAATGCGCGGATCGTTATTGTGCATGCCATCAATGTCTGTCCAGATTTGAATTTCTTCTGCACGAATAGCAGCGCCAATTAAGGAAGCGGTGTAGTCGCTACCGCCACGTTTTAAATTATCGATTTCGTTTCGATTGTTACGACAGATAAAACCTTGCGTAATAATAATGTCAATATTGTTCAGCGAACTAACCAATGGTTTCAATCGATCTGAAATTTTTTCCAATTCAGGTTCATCATTTTCATCAATCGACATAAAGTAGAGAGCCGGCAACAAACGCGCACTCACTTTTTTTTCCTGCAAATGCTGATAGAATAATTCAGTCGAAATTAATTCGCCCTGCGCTAAAAGCTCGCGATAACTTTTTGTGTCGAATTGCCCGGCCGCGAGTAAACGAATAAAAATAAAAAAGCGACTTACTATTTCCTGGCCAATGGCTTGGAACGATTCGCTTGCATACAATTCTTTAATGAAAGCATCATAATGTTTTTCAAGAGCAGCAATCTCTTCTTCCGCCTGTGCATTTTGCGCTGCAAGAAGATGATCTCCAATGGCCACAAGTGTATTCGTTGTGCCCGATAAAGCAGATAGTACTACAATCTTTTTGCCGGGTGTACCTAACACGAGTTCGGCAATTTTCTTCATACGCTCCGGTTTTCCGACCGATGTTCCTCCGAATTTTACGACTATCATAAACTTGTAATTTTGTAAAGCGCGCAAATATACTGATCGAAAAAAAATAAACTATCTTTCCTCGCCAACCTTTTATAATTATGAAGCCAGCCCTCATTTTACTGTTCAGTTTTTGTACCACCATAGCACTAAGTCAGCACGCGCTTACACCTTCGGATGTTTACAAACTAAGGAATGTTAGTGAGTTAGAAATTTCGCCCGATGGAAAATGGATTGCGTATGTGGTATCAACTGCAGATTCTTTAAAAGATAATTACAATAGTGATGTTTGGATAACGGCTGTTGATGGTAGCGGATCTGTTCAACTTACCTATACTGAAAAAGATGAAAGTAATGTAAAGTTTTCTCCCGATGGAAAATCAATCTCCTTTCTTTCAGCACGACACGAAGCAAAAGAAGCACAGGTTTGGGTAATGGATACGCGAGGCGGTGAAGCCCATCAACTTACTAAAATACAAGAAGGTATAGGCGATTATGCATGGAGTCCGGATTCTAAAAAATTGTTGCTCACCATAACCGATAAAGAGAATATCCCGGATAGTGTAAAAAATAAACCAAGAAAGCCGATTGTAATCGATCGTTTTCATTTCAAAAAAGACGTGCATGGATACGTTGAAAACAAGTACACGCATTTATATTTATATGACATCGCTACTGCAAAAGTAGACACGCTCACCAAAGGTAATTTTGATCATGCTGAAGCAACGTGGTCGCCAGATGGAAAACACATTGCCTTTACCAGCAACCGTAGTGCTGACCCAGATCGAAATACAAATTCTGATATTTGGATTGCTGAATCAAAATCGGGAGCATCAGCACGACAGCTTACTACATGGATTGATTTTGATAGTCATCCTGTTTGGAGTCCGGATGGAAAATGGATTGCTTACTTAAGATCGGTTTCACCAGAGTGGGATAATTACGATCAACCACAACTTGCCGTGATTAGTGCAACGGGAGGAACACCTGTTTTGCTTTCAGAAAAATTAGACAGACCGATTAACAATCCTGAATGGAGCGCGGATGGAAAATCAATTTATGCATTAATTGAAGATGATCGCGAGCGGTATGTAATGTCGTTTGATGTAGCGTTAAAAAAGTATGAGAAAAAAAGTGAGGGCAAGCGAAGTATTACTTTTATCAAACCGATTAATGAAACTTCATCAGCTGTATTGATGAGTGATTCTCAACATCCTATTGAGATATACGTATTCGAGAATAATGAATTTAAAAAGTTAACACATCACAATGATGAGTTTGTTGCGCAACATTCTTTTGCAACAGTAGATGGATTTACTTATAAAAATAAAGAAGGTATTACTATTGGCGGGTTGTTATACTGGCCAAACGGAAAACCGCGCAATCAAAAGTTGCCGCTTATTCTTTGGATCCATGGAGGCCCGGTGGCGCAAGATGAATATGAATTTGATTTAACCCCACAGGTGTTAGCAGCAAAAGGTTATGCTGTTGCGTGCATAAATTATCGCGGAAGCAATGGAAGAGGTTATGCCTTCGCGAAAGCAATCTCGGGAGATTGGGGCGGTAAAGAAGTAGTTGACTTACTAGCTGGCGTTGATTACCTAGTAAAAACGGGTGTAGCCGATCCGAATAGATTAGGTATTGGTGGATGGAGCTACGGTGGAATTTTAACGGATTACACCACCGCTACCGATACGCGGTTTAAAGCAGCAGCAAGTGGAGCAGGAAGTGCGTTACAACTTTCGATGTATGGCGTTGATCAATATGTACAACAGTATGAACTGGAGTTGGGTGTGCCATGGAAGAATGTAGATAAGTGGATAAAAATTTCATATCCATTTTTTCATGTTGATAAAATAAAAACACCAACACTTTATATGGTAGGTCAAAATGATTTTAATGTTCCTGCTGTTGGTAGCGAGCAAATGTATCAGGCACTGCGATCTCTTAATGTGCCAACACAACTCATCATTTATCCCAATCAATTTCACGGCCTTACCGTGCCGAGTTATTGGAAGGATCGGTATGTTCGATACATTGATTGGTTTGGAAGGTATTTCAAGTAGTTTGAGGTTTGATGTTTGAGGTTGTGACCCTGTTTTAAATTCTAACTTCTATATTCTCAAGACTCAATACTAATTACTCTTGACTATTAATTCTTTTAAGCACGTAATCCAAAGCGGATGATCATTCAAACTTTCTACAAGTTGAACCTTCTCTCCTCCATTCGAATGAAAAATTTCCTGATACTCATCTCCAATTTCAATAATAGTTTCTAAACAATCTGCAGTAAAGGCTGGTGAGAAGACAAGTAGTTTTTTCATTCCCTTTTTCCCGCACGCTTCTACTACCTTATCTGAAAATGGTTCGAGCCATTTTTTATCGAGACGCGATTGAAAACAAACGGTATATTTTTCCTTCCCGATATTTAACCGTTCAGTGATTAATCGTGTCGTGGCGTAGCACGTTGCTTTGTAACAATACTTGTTCTCTTCTGTTATTTCATTTTCACAATTGTGGTCGGAGCACAAGCCTTCGTCATAAACTTTATCTACATGCCGGTCGGGCAAACCGTGATACGAGAATAAAATATGATCATACGCATTAAGGTCATATTGCTTTGCACGTTCGATCAATGCATCAATAAAGGTAGGGTGATCGTAATATTGACTGATCAATTTAATTTCAGGAATAACCCACCACGTGTTGAACACACGCATTACCTCTTGCAGTGCAGAGCCCGTGGAGGCAGAAGCATATTGAGGAAACATCGGCAGCACAACAATTTTCGTGTAGTTTTGCTTGCGCATGGTTTCCATCACATTGGGTATTGATGGATTTTTATAGCGCATGGCAAGGTGTACATCATAGTCATTTCCAAGTGCAGTTTGCAGTAAAGATTTTACTTTGTTGCTGTAATAAAGTAACGGAGATCCATTCTCAGTCCATAATTTTTTATAAATCTTTGCCGACTTCGGTGCACGGAAGGGAACGATGATACAATTCACCAGTATTTTTCTAAGCAACCATGGAATATCAATTACACGAGGATCATTTAAAAATTGAGATAGGTAAGAGCGCACATCACTTACCGAAGGACTATCGGGTGTGCCGAGGTTGACTAACAATACACCAGTTTTATTTTTCATAAAGTAATTTTCGCGGTGCGAAGTTAGGCGATTAACAAAATGTTTGGAAGAAAGTTTTAGAGAAGATTATTTCAATTTGAGGAAGTACGATGGCCGGTTCACGCAAAGGCACTAAGGAATCCCGCAAAGGGCGCAAAGGAATTATCAGAACAAAATAATTCCTGATTAAGAGCCTTTGCGACCTTGGCTGTTCAATCTTTGCGCCTTTGCGTGAAATGTATTCTTGTTCCAGTCATCATTAATTAACCAGTAAAAAATTTAGAAGCGCCATCATTATTCTACTTCTAAATCAATCGATCTAAAAAAAATTGAAAGAATTTTTAGGGAAAGGAAACTTTAATCGTAATATTACGATTACAAGACCATGGGACTTACCAAAACAGAAGAATTCACAAAAACCCAAAATGATCTGGCGCTTCTAACCAAAGCCTTAGGGCATCCTGCTAGGATTGCCATTCTGCAATTTCTCATCAAGTCTAAATCCTGTGTCTGTGGAGATATTGTGGATGAACTTCCATTATCACAATCAACAGTATCACAACACCTCAAAGAATTAAAGAAAGTAGGTTTGATTAAAGGAGATATTGAAGGGCCTTCTGTTTGCTATTGCATTGATGAGAAGGTTTGGAACAAAGCGAAGAAAGCCGTGGGTGATTTATTCGAGAGCTACAAACAACCTAATTGCTGCTAACTATTTTTTTGAATTTATTGATCGCAATATTACGATAACTTAAAAATTCCTTTATGACTACAACTGAAACATCCGAACAACTCAAGCAACTGGTAAAAGAAAAATACAGTCAGATTGCTGAGCAAAGTAAAGAGTCGAACGAAGCCAGTTGCTGCGGTGCAACCTCTGGCTGCTCTACAGTAGACTACACCGTAATGGCGGACGACTATTCCAAACTAGTGGGCTATGTAGCAGATGCAGACCTCGGACTGGGTTGCGGCTTGCCAACAGAATTCGCATTGATAAAAGAAGGCGATACTGTAGTTGATCTTGGCTCGGGTGCTGGCAACGATGCGTTTGTTGCTCGTTCCATCGCGGGAGAAAAGGGTAAGGTAATTGGGATCGATTTTACAGACAAGATGATTGAGAAAGCAAAAGGCAATGCCGAGAAACTCAATTATAAAAATGTAGAATTCAGACAAGGCGATATCGAGAACATGCCGCTGGCGGGAAATATTGCCGATGTTGTTGTAAGCAATTGCGTTTTGAATTTAGTGCCGAATAAAAAACAAGCCTTCGCAGAAACTTTCCGTGTGTTAAAAAAAGGTGGGCACTTTAGTGTATCGGATATTGTATTGGTGGGTGATCTGCCAGAAGGATTGCAGAAAAGTGCAGAGATGTATGCCGGTTGTGTCTCGGGCGCTACTCAGAAAAGTGATTACTTGTCCATCATTAAAGAAGTTGGCTTTGCAAACATCAGCGTTCAAAAAGAAAAGAGAATTACCTTACCCGATGAAATTCTGAAAGAGTATTTATCGGTTGATGCGATGAATCATTTTAAGAATGGTGATACAGGTATTTTTAGTATCACCGTCTATGCGGAAAAACCTGAAGCGTGCTGCGCTCCTGGATGCTGCGACTAACAATCAAATTTATATTAACTATAAATGTCGATTACTTAGGACCCATTCCAAATTGTCGCAGTAGATTCGAGGTCAGGGCTTTAGCCCTGATGCGACAATTTGGAATGCTCTACTTACATCCTCTCTACCAAAGGGGAATGAGCTGAGGCTATTAAGAAAAGCTTACGTAAACGACATTGCCTAACCATACTGATTACCTTACCTATGTCTTCCATCCAAAACACAATTCTATTTTCGTCTTTAATTTCGAAAGTCGATCAATTCAAAAAAGAATTCGATCAGATTTCAGATGAACGAAAAAAAATTCTTAACGAATTTACGCAGTTTGTTCAAAGTAAAATTGCGGCAAATCAAACAGTGTACTTAAACTTTATCTGCACCCACAACTCACGAAGAAGTCATCTTTCACAACTGTGGGCGCAAGCTGCTGCTTACTATTATGGCATCGGCAATGTGAAATGTTTTTCTGGTGGAACCGAGGCAACAGCTTTTAATCTAAGAGCGGTGAAAGCGATGCAAGATGCAGGCTTCAATATCATCACAACAAAGGAAGGAGATAATCCAATCTATGAAGTTCGGTATTCGAATGATGCACCACCCGTCATTGCCTTTTCGAAAAAGTATGATGATCCGTTTAATCACAACCAAAACTTTGCAGCTGTAATGACCTGCTCGCATGCAGATGAAAACTGTCCGTTGGTATTGGGTGCAACAAAAAGAATCGCACTTACATACAATGATCCAAAGGAATTTGATGGCACACCACAGGAAACTGAAAAGTATAGTGAACGTGTACATCAAATCGGGCGTGAAATATTCTTTGCGTTTTCACAAGTACAAACATTGTAAACGCAAAAAGAAAAATCCTACGAAAACAAATTCGGAAAGCTCCAAACAATCCAGCCATACAACACAAAGTATAAAACTCGTGCAGAACATGCCAACACAAATTTCTTAAAAGGAATTTCAACAGAGCCCGCCAACATACAGGTAGCAGAAAAAGGAATTGGCGTAACGGAGCCCACCAACACTAAAAAAGCACCGTACTTTTTTAATTGTCGTGTGTATTGACGAAGATATTTATATTCTAATTTTCGATACACGCGTGTACGCGAAAAATATTTTCCGATAAAATATCCCAACACGCCCGCGCCAAAAGAAATTACCGATAGTATACCGAGATTAATAATGTATTGCGGAAGTGAAATATTGATCAACAGTTTCCAAGTAGTCATGAAAAGCACCGGAGGGATTAAACCAAAAATAGCTTCTGAGGCAAAGAAAACTGAAAAGAGGATGAGCGGTTTATCTTTAATATTCTGAAGCTGCCGCGTAAAATGTTCTTGTATAAAATCTTCCGCATAAATAAAAGCAACCAGAATAACGACCAACCAAATTAGTCCTCTTACAAGGTTCTTAAATAGAAATCCCGATTGTGTTTCTTCCTCTGGCTGATTCATCATTAATTCAATATGGACGCTCGGCTAAAGGCCTTGGTGGCATCAAATAGTTTACGCAAGGTAACGTGTTTCTTCACAATTTTGCGCGTAACCTGCTCGGCAATTCGAATCATTTTTGGATTAAAATCTCCAATCCAATTCATTTCATATTCTGTGTATTGAAAATTTTCTGCTTCCGTCATTGCTCTAAAGTTTTCAATTAATGCAGCGTCAATATTTTTTCCCTGATGTTCTGGTATAATTCCAAATAAAATACCAAAAGCTTTTCGATTCGTCTTCCGAAATTTATGCCAAACAAATCGTACCTTTTCGATCCACCCAAACTTGCCATTAAAATACTTAAAGATTTGGTTTACTTCTGGTAACGAAATAAAAAAAGCAATAGGTTCGTCTTTATAGTATGCAAACCAAACTAGTTTCTCATCAATAACTGGTTTCATTTGTTTTACTAAGTGCTGCGCTTGCGCCATTGAAAGCTCAGCCATTTCTTCCCTATTTGTCCAGGCTTTATTATACACGTATCTAATTTTCTCTGCCAAGGTATTATCTGATTTTGATAAGTAAGCAAAGCGATAATTTAAATTCTTTTCAATGAGTGCCGCTTTTTCGATAATGATAGGATCGACTGGACCTAACATGGGGCGACCATAGGTAAGTTGATAAAAGTAGGTTTGAAATCCGTAGGCTCTGAACAATTCTTCGTAGTATGGAAAATTATAATTGCACTGATAGTTGGGCTCGTGATCAAAGCCTTCAATGAGCAAACCCCACCAACGATCTCTGCCTCCAAAATTAATTGGTCCATCCATCGCCTCCATACCTTTTTCTTGAAGCCATTGCTGGCACTGATTAAAAAGTAGAAAGGCAGCATGTTGATCGTGAATACAATCGAAAAATCCGATGCCACCGGTTGGTTGATTATTTCCTTTTGTGGCTGTTTTGTAATTTACAAAAGCGGCAACGCGACCAATTACTTCTCGGTGCATGTTTAACAATATCCATCGAATACACTCACCTTGCTGAAACGCTTTGTTTTTTTTTGAGTTGAATACATGTTCAATGTCTTTATCTAACGGACGTATCCATCTGGGCTCTGATTTGTACAAATTCACCGGCAGCAACAGAAATTCCTTTTCGTGTTGTTTGCTGATCACTTCTACTGCCTTCATCTTGGCTCTATAACAAAAGAACTTTTTTTGCTTACAACACTTTGTATGCGATTGGGTAAAACAATATTGAAGCGCGACCCTTCACCAAGTTTGCTTGCTACCGTTATTTGTCCGCCCAATTTATCAACGGCATTTTTCACAATGTATAATCCTATGCCCGAACCGTCTGACTGCTCTGTGGCGCGGTAGAACATTTCAAAAATTTTATGAAGACTTGTTTCATCAATTCCAATTCCATTATCAACAAAACTAATTTCAGTTCGGAGGTTATCGGTAATAATTTTAATGCTGATCTCCGAGGTCTTATTATCAAACCTTCTGTATTTAATAGAGTTTGAAATAAGGTTTCGAAGAATTTCTGAAATACGCCACGGGTCGTTATAAAAATCAGATCCTTCAATTTTAATATTCCGAATTATTTCTTTCGCACCTTCAAGGTAGCTGAGCTCATTAAAGGTGCGATCAATAATTTGCGCAAAGTTTACATTGCTAATGCTCACTTCCATTTTTAAATTCTTGGAATGACTCAGCACATCACCAATAAAGTGATCTAGGTGTTCAACTTTGTCCCCGATAATATCAATGTAATCCATCGGATTGTCTGTGTTGCCGGGAAGCTTGGCGAGATTTACCAATCCTAAAATAGACGATAGAGGTGCACGCAGATCGTGCGAAACTTTATAGACAAAATTATCGAGCTCAGTATTTCGAACTTTCAATTCTTCCTCAACTTTTTTTCGATCGGTAATATCAACATACACACCATAAATGCCAATGGTTTGCTTGCCCAATACAACGGGCATGCCATACAAAATAACGCTTAATGTATTTCCACTTTTATGCCTGCGAATAGTTTCCAATCGCACTACTTGATTGGCGGTAATGAGATTGTTTAAATCCACTCCCTCATTTCTCAATTCATCGGGTACAATGGTGTCATTCAAATTCTTTCCTTTCAGCTCGCTTACATCATAGCCGAACATAGCTTCAAACCCTTTGTTGATTTGCTGCACCTTTCCAACCTCATCTAACATCACAACGGCCATGGGTATGTTTTGAAAAAGCTGCGAGAAAAGTGTTTCGTTTTTCTGAACACGGGCTTCCGTTACTTTTCTTTCAGTAATATCTCGAAAAATAACCTGCACTGAAGGTGCTCCTTTATAAATAAAAGGAAAGGCCATTGCATCCACGTCAATTATTTTTCCATCTACACGAACAAATTTTTGTTCTGCCATCGGTACAGGCACTCCTGCTGCAACCTCTCGCACTCGCTCTAAAATATTTTCGCGGTAGTCAGGATGGATAAAGTTCATCACATGTTTACCAACAATGTCGCTGGATTTTTGTGCACCTAGTATAAGCTGTGCATGTGCATTGGCGTAAACAAGTTTACCATGAATGTGAATGGCTATGCCTATTGGCAAACGCTCTACTAAACCTTGATAGCGTAATTCATTTTCTTTGCCTAAACTTTTTCGTTCCGTTATATCTTGAATAATTCCTCTTCGAACCGTTGCCCCTAACTCATTTATCTCGTGGTTCGACCGAACCTCCATCCAGCGCTCTTCGCCACGAATAACCATTCGGCCGCGCCAATTTAATTCGCGTCTCTGTTTAACACTTTCGGTAGAACGCTCATTTAATGTTGAAAAATCTTCTTCGTGAATTAACGAATCCATAATGGCTGGCTCTGCCAAGACTGCTTCCGGAGTAACACCTAATATTGCCTCACACGCTTCACTTATAAATGTGAAACTATTCGTTCCATCGGGATGGATTGTATATTCATAAATTACAGCAGGCAAATGCCTGATGATATCGTTCATGGTAGAAATTATTGGCAACACGTAAAAAATTTCATAAGCGTTACAAACGGTTGTACTTAACCTGTGCAATATACTTTTTACGATAGATAAAACAAGGGCACATAATGGATGAATGCATAATGACGCAATTTTATTGCGCTTACCTAATGTCTTAATAGAGTTTTATTTGTTGAAGATAACAAATGCATTAATATTTTCCCAACTGAACATAGTTGGGACGGAATGTACAAGCCCTAACGTTGTTTCAAACCTAGTGTAGAGAAACCGGAAAAATGAATACCGAAATCGATTGATAAGAATGAAATACAAATTATTCGTTTATCCATTGCTCAATTACCTTTGCATAATGCGCGTGCTCTAATGCATGCACGCGGTTGGCAATTTGTATGGCGGTATCTGTTTTTAAAATTGCACATGTTGCTTGAAAAAGAATTCTCCCTTCATCATACCTTTCATTTACAAGGTGTATAGTAATACCCGTTTCTATTTCGCCCGCAGATTTTACGGCTTCGTGCACACGCATGCCATACATTCCTTTTCCGCCAAACTTGGGTAGCAAAGCGGGATGAATGTTTATGATTTTGTTTGGATAATGTTGTGTGAGGTAATCAGGAATAAACCACATGAAACCGGCCAACACAATATAACTTATTTCATTCTCTTTAAGCCAATCTAGCACAACGGTTGTCTCTTTGAATTGATCTTTGGTAAATACCTTCGTAGGAACATTATACTTACCCGCACGCGCCAAAGCAAACGCTAAAGGATTATTGCTTAGCAGCAAAGCCACTTTAATGTTGGGATGATGATTGAAGTATGCTAAAATTTCTTCAGCATTGGTTCCGTTGCCGGAAGCAAAAATGGCAATGCGCTTTCTCGTTAAAGACATAGCCGCAAAAGAACCAAACTAAATCTTGATTGACAAATCAATTATAATCTCGTGGTTCATACACATTACCTTTTGAAAATTTTTGCTTTACCTTAGAATGTATAATCGTTCACGCAATATTTTTTGTCAATGGATATTCTTTGGATAATTCTCGGCATCATTATGCTGTTGCTTGGTTTGGCAGGCAGCATCATCCCGGCACTGCCCGGCCCGCCTCTTTGTTTTGTTGGCTTATTACTTCAGCAATTTAAATCACTTCCACCATTCACAACAAACTTCTTGTGGCTGTGGGCCATTGCAGTGATTGTGCTATTCGTGCTAGATTATGCTACACCAATATATGGAACAAAAAAGTGGGGTGGTAGCACCTATGGTATTTGGGGAAGTACGATCGGATTATTTGTTGGGATGTGGTTTGGGCCTGTTGGAATTTTTATCGGCCCTTTCTTAGGCGCATTCATTGGAGAGATAATAGCAAACAAAAGTATGCATCAGGCGTGGCGAGCTGCACTCGGTTCGTTTATTGGATTTCTGGTGGGCACACTTCTTAAACTTATTGCCTGTTTTATTATGACATATTATTTTATTGTCAGTCTTTTTTAGGGATGGTAGCGCCCCGATTTTTTCAAACCAGTAAGGATTTTATTAAAATCAATATCCTCCGAAATACCTACGGGAAAACCATTCTGTACTTACAAGTAGCAAGAGCAATGCAAATACCCACTTTAGATTGATGATGGAATTATATATTTCTTCGGTATGAATTACTTGTTTTGCTTCACGCGATGTAAGCGCATTTTGCAATTGAGTGGGTTGTGTAGAAGGATAAAATTTTCCACCGGTATTGGCTGATAGCTTTCGAAGTAAACCAAAATCTGCAGTAAGGTTTTGCAACTCTACTTGCCGGGCAATAATGACAAACTCGCCTTTCACTTCTTCACTTTTCTGATCGATTGTGGTTTTTGATTTGTATTTATATACGCCTTCCTTCAAATTACCTATGGTGTAACGTTCATTGCCAAGACTTAATGTATAGCTGTAATTTATTTTTTTAGCATTTTCATCTGTTAATTCAATGTCGATTGCATTACCGTAAACAGGTTCGTACAAATCGTTGTACACCTGACTTTCAAAAACAACAGGTTGTGTCTCGGAGAATTCTTGTTGGATGGGGTAGCTTTTAAACTTTCGTTTATCATCGGTTGTGCTAAGGTATTGTATGAGCTTGCCAAAAATTTCATCGAAGGCAACCGTGTTTTCATTTCGATCAAATTCATTTAAACGCCAACGCCATAAACCTTCACCTAACATAAAACCAATTTTTCGATTGTTCTGCTCATCAACTCCCAGCAACAATTTTTGAGTCGCCATATTTCCGATACGCTGATACAATATTGGCTTGGCCGTAGCACTGATTTTTGTTTTTCCGAAATGAACGGAAACTGGTGGGTAGTTTTCGAAAACAACATTGGCTTCTGGCGAAATAGAGAAATTGGAAAATGTAGAATTAATAACAGGTAGTACCTCATCATAATCTCGTGGAAGCGTTTCAAAACTCACGGGCATATTTAATCTGCTGAGCGTTAGCAAATCGGATTGCTGACCAAGAATAAGAAACAGTGACGTTTTACTGGCAGAAAATTTTTGAAACAACTCCTTTGTCTTTCCGCGAAGATCGGGTGACTGATGAAAAATAACGAGGTCGATCTGATCAGGTTGAAGTACACTTGCCGGTTGCTCAGACACTCCGGGAATGTGAAGCAGGAATTCATAGTTTGAATTTTTATCTACCACCTCTCGAATTGCCTTGCTATCAGGATGCGGAGCTGCGGACACAAAAAGTATTTTCTTTTTGCCATCAACAACCTCAATGAAAATGGATGCTTGATTGTTACGCGTATTGTATTCTCCATTTTTAATTTCTACTTGTACATCTAGTCGCTGAATACCTTGTTCATCAGCCTGTGTTTGAAAATCATACGCCAACAATTGATCGCCTAAAGATTTTTTAGTTTGCTTATCCAGCAGCTTCCCACGCTTTAAAAGTGAAACCGTTATAGTTTGGTTTGGCAGATTTTTTACCATCAACTCAACGCGCACCGGAAATTTATTTCCCTGATACGCAATTTTATTATACATCAGATTTTTTATCGCAACGTCTATTCGTTGAAGGGTATCGCCAAGCCCTAAGGTATAGACCGGAAAAGGATACGAAGCATAAAGTGGTGAAACACCTTGGTTATAAATTCCATCTGACACCAACACCACGGCATGAATATTTCGACCTTCGTATTGGTTTGATATTTTTTTCAACCCTCCACTTAAATCAGAATTGGTTTCGTTGAGACGTTGCAATGAACCTTCATCGCCATTGAGGTTAATGATCTTTGTATCAAATCCTTTTTCGTTTGCTGCCTTTATGGTTTCAGATAATTGCTCAGAAAGATTTTGAATGGATGTTGAATCCGTTCCTTCTTTAACGGAGGAAGAGGTATCGTATAAAAAGACCAGAATTGGTTTTTCAAATACATTATTGATTTGCTTTACAATTGGGCCCAGCAAAAGAAACATGAGGAAGAAGGCGAGTAAAGCGCGCATACCGAATAAAATCCAATTCCATGTCTTCGACCACGGACCTTTTTTTTGATACATTAAAAAAGCAAAGCCCAATGCCAGCGCAATGCAAACCAGAATGTAAGCCGGTGATGATTCTAATATAATTCGCTGTTGATTCATTTCTCCCTATCCATAAAAGGTGATATTCGTATTTATAATTCTACTCCTTACAAAACTGTGGAAACAGGTACCGGTTACCAGTCACCGGTAACTGGCAACCGGTAACTATTTTAATACCCATACTTCTCTTTCCACAAACTTCTTAAATACTTTCTTAACTCTTCTTCGCGCGGATTATTTCCGGGGTCGTAAAATTTACTTCCACTTAATTCAGGCGGAAGAAATTCCATGTTCGCAAAATTATTTTCGTTGCTGTGTGCATACTCATATCCCTTTCCGTAATCTAAATTTTTCATCAGCTTCGTTGGTGCATTGCGCACCGATAAAGGCACCGGTAAATCTCCCGTTTCGCTTACCGCTTTCTGCGCATTGGCAATGCCCATGTAACTCGCATTACTCTTAGATGAACTGGCAAGGTAGGTAACACATTGTGCTAAAATAATTCGCGCTTCCGGGTAGCCAATTACATCTACAGCCTGAAAGGTACTGGTGGCCATTATCAATGCCGTTGGGTTGGCATTTCCTATATCTTCTGAAGAAAGAATTACCAACCTGCGCGCAATAAATTTTACATCTTCACCACCTTCAATCATTCTTGCTAAATAATAAAGCGCAGCATTTGGGTCGCTTCCGCGAATGGATTTTATGAACGCTGAAATAACATCATAATGTTGCTCGCCACGCTTATCGTAAATGGCGATGTGCTTTTGAGCGAGTTCCATCACCAATGCATCCGTAACAAGT
>JBBRFY010000070.1:0-18533 GCA_038241205.1 Cytophagales bacterium | reverse complement strand
GATGCCCAATGCCTGCGGATGTTTTGTGGTGCCAAGAATAGGACGGTAACCATCGTTATACAATTGAATATATTCGTTGCCCCAGGCTATGTACATACCAAAAGGACAATCGAGCATGATACGCACTGCGATACGCAAACTTTGCGGCCATGTATCAGGACTGCCAACAGAAGTTTTTGCCCAATCAAATGAACGGATAAGTTCTCCCATTTCGCCACCGCCATTAAGAAACGCATGTAATGATGTTTCTTTCGCTTTCATAATTTATTACTGACGACTGTGAGCAATGATTTTATTTTGTGAAATGTAAATTATTTTTGAAAAGGAAGAAACCTAAGTTCAATTATTAATTCAAAAGTGGTTGAATAAAATGCCGGCTGGATAAGTACTCCCTTAGCTCAAGGTACTGGTTGTTTATTGTTCGAAATGTTTTCTTCTGTGAAAAGAATGCAATTACACAAGAAATAAGGATTGCTGTCGCTATTGGTAAATTTTTTGAAGCCAACTAGAAAAGATTCAACGCTTCATTTCTTTCCCGATCCAGTTGCTCTATGTCAGCGATGATATATTTTGGTGCGTCATAAGCCATTTCTGCATATTCAATTTCTTTGTATCGGTTGATTGATAAATCCCAATCATTGAAGGTGGCGCCTTTCATAAATTCACCAAACACGCCAACCGTTGCGCCAATCTGCTTCATGTGCTCGAAGACCGTCAAGGGTGTTTCTTTTGTAGGCTTGGTGAACAGGTCAACCATGGTTTGAGGTTAAACGTTGAGAAGTGACTCCAGCGAAGTTCTTGATGCGCGTTATCATAAATAGCATTCTCTATACTTCGCCACCAATCAGGTTGGCTTTTTTCTCTTCATTTGCTGGCGTTCATCCAGCCTGCGCAAGAACAGCAGATGTTATCATAGATTACTTAAATAATTTTTTAAGAGGTATTTCTAAGACCTTGCTTAGTTGGATAAGATTCTGAGTAGTCGGCAAACTTTTTTGCTGACACCAATTACTTACTGTCACTTCCGACACTTCTAATTTGCTTGCTAACCATTTTTGCTTCAAACCTTTGGAAGTGAGTATTTCTTTCAGAATGATTACTTTAAGAAAAATTAAAGTTTTCCTTGCCCAATCTGAATAAGAATTGGCGGATCAAGAAGGAAAACTTTTTAGACCCTCGAAGTGCCCTGCAGCTTTCCGAATGATCGGTCTGATCAAAGTGATCCGCATCAATCTTATCCTCCACTTCCTTGACTTCACGCATTAATGCATTGTAGCGAGTGTTTCTAAGCTGATTCAGAATGTCTCTAACAAGGTCATTGAAACGTTTGCATTATCCATTACATCAAGAGTAAGACTCATCTGCTTTTTGAACTTTGACAGGAGTGTCCATAGCGCTTTAGACTTATTATTAACAGCCATCCGTTTACAATGAAAATATAATTTCAGAGAAAGCGGATTCTGTTTAATGGTGTTAACTATGGAGTAGTGGAAAGGAAATCTTAACGTTGTTTCTCATTGGAGCATCATGCTACTCGTAATAGTCGGTTAGGATGTTTTAAACTATTTAATCTTGCTGTGTTGGTGTACAATAATCTCCAAAAATATAGAATAAAATTATCGTTACATTCTAGGATCAATGTCATTTAATCGTTCCAAAGGATCGTGGTAGTCTTGGCATTTGAAGTGCCCAATCGTAGATACGTTTTATAACCCTCCGCCATGAGTAAATTAATTAATCCTTTTTTAAAAACTCTATGCTTAAAGGTTTTTGATTTTTTGAAACCGCACACGCTCTTTGTTTTGTCTTCAAAAATATTTTATATTTTCAATCCTTTGCAAAGGGCAACTTATAAACGCACACCGAAATTTATAAGTAAGGTTTTTCGTTTTAATTTGACTCTTATAGTAACTGGTGAGCGAGCCAATCAATGTCGTTAATTGTTCGGCTAGGATTTGTTTAACTGTTCAGTTGTAGTGTAAAAGCATTATCTTAACATTATGAAGCTTGCTTCAAACCTGGCAAGTTGATTTAAATTCAAAGTTTCTGTGTACATTTCATTGTAGCATCTTGGGCTAAAGCCCCGGTTAAGTTGAGTATATAACAAGATCCTTAAGGACGTGGTTATTGCCGGCATTGCGAATGGGCTTTAGCTCTGACTTCTAAAGAGTTGTGACAATTTTAAATACGCCCAAGCTTCTGGTATTATCAAGCGAGCAATTAATATTACCGACTTATGAAAAACAGTCAAATACCGTTAAATGAAAAGGAAAGACTTGCTGCATTTCCTAAGTATCGTATTCTTGATACGGAAGCAGAACAGGATTATGACAATATAGTTGCGCTTGCATCGCAATTATGCGATACACCGGTAGCCCTCATAACATTTATTGACGAAAACAGGCAATGGTTTAAAGCAAAAATCGGATGGGACATTGAAGAAACGGAGCGCTATCTCTCTTTCTGCACCCACACCATTATACAAGATGATATAATGATTGTTGCAGATGCTGCTCTGGACGAAAGATTTTCTGATAATCCTTTCGTATCAGGCGACCCACATATCCGGTTTTATACAGGCATACCACTCACAACCAATGATGGATATAAACTGGGTGCGCTATCAGTCATTGATTGGAAACCAAGAAAACTCAGTGAGCAACAATTGACCAACTTACGAATGTTGGCAAGACAAGTTGTAAATCTGTTAGAACTAAGATGTACCGTAGCACTACTTGACGAGAAAAATAATCGAAATGCCAACTTGGTTGTTGAAAAGTCGATTGAGATTCGAGATATTTTTGATCGAGTTAGTGATGCTTTTGTAGCCGTTGATAAAAACTGGTGTTATACGTTTGTAAACTCAAAAGCCGAGCAGATACTTAATAACCCAAACGGCTACCTTATTGGCAAGAATATATGGAGTGAATTTCCCGAAGGCGTACACCAGCCGTTTCACAAGGTGTACCACGAAGCGATGGCCACACAGAAGCACACTACTCTGGAAGCGTATTATAAGCCGTATAATCTTTGGTTCGAAAGTAACATCTATCCCTCTCCAACTGGATTATCTATTTATTTCCGCGACATAACCAAAAGAAAAAAAGCCGAACTCGCCATTCAGCATAGCGAGGTCACAAAAAAACGCATCATTAACTCTGCTCTAGATGCCATTATTTGTATTGACATTAATGGGGAAATAACGGTTTGGAACCCGCAAGCAGAAAAGATATTCGGGTGGAGCGAAGCAGTAATGCTGGGCAAGTCAATGGCAGACGTAATCATTCCCGAACAACACCGAAAGCGACATCACCAGGGTATGCAAAGATATTTGGAAACCCGTGAAAGTGTGATGATGAATAGATTATTCGAAATCACGGCATTAAACCATGACCAAAAAGAATTCCCAATAGAGTTGTTTATTACTCCTATCAAAGAAAAGGATGGTGAATTTTTTTGCGCCTTTATCCGCGACATAACCGAGCGAAAAAAAGCCGAAGAAAAAATAATGAAGGAGAAGGATCTTTCCAATTCCTTTATCAACAGCCTGCCTGGAATTTTTTATATGTCTGATTCCAACGGAAAGTTTATCCGTTGGAACAAAAACTTTGAAACCATATCAGGCTATAACACCGTGGAAATTTCTTCCATGCATCCTCTTGATTTTTTTGAGAACAGTGAAAAAGAACTTCTGAAAAAGCGAATATCAGATGTGTTTGAAAAAGGCCAGGCGGAAGTAGAAGCCCATTTTTTTACAAAAGAGAAACAGATGATTCCCTACTACTTTAATGGCTATGCTGTTGAGTTCAATGGTGTTACCTGTCTGGCAGGTATGGGAGTTGATGTAACCGAATTAAAAAAAGCAAACGATTCGCATCATCAGGCTGAGGAGCGATATCGTAATATTTTTGAAAATGCAATTGAAGGGATATATCAGACTACACCTGAAGGGCAGTTTGTAACCGTAAACCCTTCCTTGGCCAAAATGTTTGGCTATGCATCACCAGAAGATGTGATAACATCAATTACCGATTTAGGAACACAGCTTTATACTGATCCGGAAGATCGTTTGCGCATTAAGGGATTGCTCGAAAAGAATGGATATGCGTTAGACCTGGAATTAAAACTTAAAAAGAAAAACGGAGACACGCTGTGGGTGCGCGCGAATGACCGTGTAGTTAAAGACGCCAATGGTAGTATTAAATATTTTGAAGGAACTTTGGAAGACATTACTTCGCGCAAAGAAGCAGAAGGAAAACTACGGCTGCAGCAACAATTAAATGAAATTATTATTCGGGCACAAGAATTATTCATTCGCTCTGAAGACTCCCGCCATGCTTTTGACGTACTGCTCGATGATCTGCTTACAATAACCCAAAGCGAATATGGGTTTATTGGTGAAGTTCTTCTTAATGTAGAAGGAGAACCCTATTTAAAAACACATACCATTACCAATATTGCATGGAATGAAGAAACAAGAAAAATCTACTATGATAATATTCAGGAAGGGTTGGTGTTTGCCAATTTGAAGACGCTCTTTGGTAAGGTAATGACTACTGGTAAGCCTGTTATCTCTAACAGTCCGTCAACAGATTTAAGACGAGGTGGTCTCCCGAAAGGTCATCCGCCTCTGGACGCATTCTTGGGGTTACCTTTTGGTTCGGATGGAAAGATGGAGGGTATGTTAGGAATTTCCAATCGTGAAGGGGGTTATAATGAAGAACTCATTCAATTCCTCAAACCACTTATCAGTACCATTACACACCTCATTAAAGCTTCGCAGAGTGAAAAACTTCGTAAGCAGATTGAAATTTCACTACACAAACAATTTGAAGATCTTCAGAAAACAAATCACGAACTGGATCACTTTGTATACAGCGTATCGCATGATTTGCGTGCTCCATTAGCGTCTATTCTCGGCCTGATCAACGTTTCGGAATTAGAAGAAACCACTCCTTCGCATAAGCGTTATCTTGATATGATACGAACCAGCGTTAATCGTTTGGATGGATTTATAAGAGACATTCTCGATTACTCTAAGAACTCCAGAACCGAACTTGCCGTTGAGGAGATTGATTTTCAGGAGCTTATTTCCGGTTGCCAAAACCGACTAACGGGTTTTAGTGGTGCAGACAACATCCATGTCGTATTAGAAATCAGGAACAACAGTCCATTTTATTCTGACAAAGAACGCATCGAAATAATCGTGAATAACCTATTATCAAACGCCATGAAATATCAGGATCCGAAAAAAGAATTATCAAAGCTTCTCATTGAAATTGAAACCACTCGCGAAGAAGCTCTAATCAGATTTAACGATAATGGTATTGGCATTGCAGCGAAATATCTTGATAAGGTATTTAATATGTTTTTTCGGGCAACGGATAAAGCGAAGGGATCAGGTCTTGGACTTTATATAACAAAAGAGACAGTTGTGAGGTTAGGAGGAAAAATAGAAATTCAGTCAGAATTGGATATGTCAACTCAATTTGAAATTTCAATTCCTAATTTAATGTCGTTTCCTTAAGCTTTCTTTTTTTTAAACCTCACCCTGCCCTCTCCAAAAGGAAGAGGGTATGGAAGCTTAAGGAAACTACATTGATTCCTAATTTAATAACCAATAATAAGCCTTGACACTTTGAATACCCTCTTAGATTATACTTGCATGAGAAATAAAAACAATTACCCAGTCTATTCACCACGATTTTGTCTGTCTGTTCATGCAAAAACATAAGCTCGTAAATTCTGGCAACTGCTGGCCTATCCTATATTTTTACTTTTGAACAGTCTTCCGTGGTGTTCTCATTTTGTTTACGCGTTAATTCGTGTAAACCTATTTCAGGATGAGGCAGTTTTATGAACTCATTGATGTTAAGGATATTTCGGTGTAACTCGGGGCCTATTCGATGTGAATTGAAATAGGTCCCGAATTTCCGCCTTACAGGCTGCGAAAAGTTGAATGATTTGGTAGATATACTAAAAACAAAAAAGCCCATTATCCTTACGGATATGGGCTTTTGATTGTGTTTAGTAATGATGAAGTGGAGTCGGAGGGAATCGAACCCTCGTCCAGAGAAGATAAAGACGTACTTTCTACATGCTTAGTTGACTTTGATTGTCGGGAATGGCAAGGCAGGCAACAACCTAAACTACTCCTTATTTACTAGTCTTAACCGTGCTTAGTATCATCACACGAAGCAGTTCTGCATTACGACACCGCTAATCAGCACCTGCAAAACAACAATGCTGAGCGATGATGGCTTTCCCGATCTTATCGGGACGAGGCTAATTCATCCTATTGGATAAATTAAGCAGCCATGGCGTAGTTAGACTCGCCAAGTATGGTTTGGAACTATCTTTTAAGGCTCTCACTCCATGAGCCTGCATGCTTGCACACGTAATCACGCATCCTGTCAAAACCGGTCGACCCCAGAAATTAGTTGATGGTTAATCGTTATTCGTTTATGGTAAAGCACCAAATAACGCCAACTATAACTTCTTTCAATTTCAAAGAACACTTTTGGATTTCACTAGCGTGAAATTCAAAATGGAGACAAATATAAGTGTAAAAAAGTTTCGGAGAATCATCGTGCAAATTGAAAGGCTTGCAAAAGCTTCTTATCGTGTGTCCAAATTTCAGATTGATTATCCAAATTGAAGTATCCAACACAATCAAAGCTCACGATTTAATGAACGCACTTTTTCAGCAGTGAAGCCATCTCTAAATTGAAGCGGTTTATCTTTTACCTTTTGAATTGATTTTCGGATTTTTTGATGCGCAATGTAATCTTGCAAAGCAATAAGGATACTTTCAGTGATGTTTTTTCCTCCCCTCAATTTTTTTACCTCATGAATAATTTCGTCTGGAAGCAAGGCTGTTATTTTCATATAAAAATAATTTCAGATAAATATACGATAAGCGATCGTATATTTTAAGAACGAAATAATCGTTTTCAATGAGATGATTCAAGGTGTTTAACTTCAAAACCATTGATTCTAAATTGTAAAATGAACGCGAAAAATTTTCCGCTTTTTTGCATGAACGCTTTTAATTAAAGGCCTAACGACACTGCTTTTAATATCCTTCACAAAAAAAGTTAAGGAATTATCCGATTAACGATTAACCATTAACGATTAACTACTAATTTCACCCCGATGGAAAATTTTGTTGTTTCGGCTCGTAAATACCGCCCTACTGGTTTCGATGAAGTTGTTGGCCAAGAGCATATTACTACTACACTTAAAAATGCCATCGATAATAACAAACTCGCGCAAGCACTTTTGTTCTGCGGCCCGCGTGGTGTTGGTAAAACAACTTGTGCTCGCATAGTTGCTCGTCTTATTAATGGGTTTGAAGAAAAAGCAGCTACCAATTCGCTCAACATTTTTGAGTTAGATGCTGCATCGAATAACTCAGTAGAAGATATCCGTAACCTGATTGAGCAAGTTCGATACCCTCCTCAAGTAGGAAATTTTAAAGTATATATCATCGATGAGGTGCACATGCTTTCCAATGCTGCCTTCAATGCATTTTTAAAGACTCTGGAGGAGCCACCACCATATGCCATTTTTATTTTGGCAACAACAGAAAAGCATAAGGTAATTCCAACCATTCTTTCGCGTTGCCAGATTTTTGATTTTAATCGTATTCAGATTAGCGATATCGCCAATCACTTAAAAAAGATTGCAGATTTTGAAAGCATTCCAACAGAGGTTGAAGCGCTGCATTTAATTTCGCAAAAAGCAGATGGTGCTTTGCGCGATGCCCTTTCTATTTTTGATTTGATGGTAACGTACTCTGCCGGAAAAGGCGTTACGTTTAAAGATACCTTAAGCAACCTCCATATTCTGGATTACGATTATTACTTCCAGGTAGTAGATGCTTTACGCGCGCAACATCATACCCAACCATTGTTGTTGCTAGATGAAGTTTTACGAAAAGGATTTGACGGACATAATTTTATTGTTGGCTTAAGTGAACACTTACGAAATTTATTAGTGTCGCAAGACGAACGCACGACAATGTTGATGGAAGTGCCGGACAGCGTGAGAAGAAAATATGCCGAACAAGCCAAAGCAGTTTCGCCTTCATTATTGCTCACCTGGTTAAACATTGGCAACCAATGCGACATTCATTTTAAGAGCAGCAAGAATCAGCGTCTATCGGTAGAGCTTGCATTAATGAAGATGGCACACGTTGGCGCTGTTCTTCAACTTGACCAAGTGAACCATCAGCAGGATGGGTTAAAAAAAAAAGTAATGTAGATACCGAAGCGCCAGAAGTTGAATCGGTTCGAACTTCTGAAATGGCCTCTGCACCTGAGGCTAAAATACCAGCCCCTTCAGATCCTGTTGCTGCACCGGCATCTCAGCCTGACTTTTCTGAAAAATCCAGATTTAAAACAGCACCCAAAACCACGGTTAAGCTTACCAACTTATTAAAAGTTGAGCCTAAAAAAGTATCGGAGGCGATTGCGGAAACAAAAGCAGAAGCGAGTCAGGATTTTTCGTTTGATCTATTGCAAAACGCCTGGAATGAATTTGCTGAGCAACGAAAAAAATTTCAGGCTGAGTTTCAAATGCTATCCCAGCAAATCGAAGTAAACAAAACACAAGTTATTGTGCATTTACTTAATCCTGTTCAGGACACAATGTTGGCCGGATTGAAAAGTGAGCTGACGACCTTTCTGAGAGATAAACTCAAAAACAGCGGAATTCATGTAATTGGAGAACTTCGCGAAATGGATGAGAAAAAAATGAAATACACCGATCGCGATAAATTTGAGTTTCTTTTAGATAAAAATCCGCTTATAAAGGACATGAAAGACCGTTTAGGGCTAGATACCGATTTTTAGTTAAACATTGATAGCTTTCGCACGTAAAATAATTTCATTTTCAATACGTTGCCAGCATTGATACTTCCATTAGTTTTGTAAGATTTTAGAAACGATACCTATGGTACTTGATATACAGACGCAGATTCCCGTGATAGACGGTTCATCGATTAGTCGCGAGGAATTTTACAAGCAATACTACAAGCCTCAAAAGCCGGTAGTGTTAAGGGGTTTATGGAAACAATATCCTGCCTACACCAAATGGACCATGGACTTTTTCAAACAAACCATGGGCAATATTGAGGTGGGTTTATTTGGAAACCGAAAAGAAGATCTTTCAAAAACACTACAAATACCAAACGCTACGATGCGGTTTGATGAATATTTGGATTTGATAGAACGCGAACCAACTGATTTGCGCTTGTTTTTATTTCCGGTATTTAAACACAAACCGGAGTTGCTAAAAGATTTTGGGTATCCTGACATTGTGAGGAGATATGTTAGAGTGCCGTTTATGTTTTTCGGCCCGCCAAAATCCATCACCCGCATGCACCAGGATATTGATATGAGCAACGTTTTTCTTACCCAGTTTCATGGAAAGAAAAGGGTAGTGCTATTTGCTCCTTCTGAATCAAAACTTTTGTACCGTTTGCCTTTTAATGTTCACTCCACAGTCGATATCGATCGTCCTGATTTTGATACCTATCCGGGATTGAAATATGTTAAAGGTGTCACTACTGTGTTAGAGCATGGCGATACGTTATATATGCCGAGCGGGTTTTGGCATCACATCGAATATGTAGAAGGAGGATTTGGTCTTTCGGTAAGAACGATTGCACATGGGGTACCCATGACGTTACGAGGTGTTTGGAATTTAACCGTTCAGCGCACGATCGACAACCTGATGCGCAAACTGAGTGAAGACAAATGGTTTGAATTCAAAAAGAAATTGGCGCGGAAACGAGCTGATAAGGTAATTCAAGAAATAGAATCTAACCCAGGTATGCATCGCGATCATCAACCTGCGTATCAATAGAAGTGTTGAGGTGTTGAAGTGTGCGAGTGTGTAGGCTCCGGCAGGTTTGGTCTGGTGCTTATAGTTTAAAAAAATCCTTTTCGCCTTGTTGATCTTCTTGCGCTAGGTCCGAACAGAACGCCAAAAACACCACGTACTAATTCGCGTCCTACCTGTTTGGCCACCGGTGAAGATATCACTTCTTCAAAGGTAGATTTCTGTTGCTTTCGTGATGTTGTTTTAGAAGGTTGTTTTGATTCTTCTTTCTGTTGTTCATGCTGTTCTGCAATGCGATCATTCAATAATTCAAACGCGCTCTTCGGATCTACAGCAGTTCTATATTTTTTATAAAAATCAGACTCATTTAAAAGTTGTTTGTAGTCATCATCATCCAAAGAACCCATAATAGAAGATGGTGGCGCTAAATGTGTTGCAACAGTTTCTGTTGGAATTCCCTTTTCATTGAGCACGGTTATGAAAGCCTGACCCGTGCCGAGTTGTGTGAACTGCTGTTCCAGATCATAAAATTCTGATTTCGGAAAAGTCTTCACGGTCTCTCGCAACGCCTTTGCATCATTGGGTGTAAAGGCGCGAATAACATGATGCACTCTATTTCCCAATTGGGATAATACCGAAGCGGGTACATCTTGCGTTAGTTGTGTGCAGAAGAAAATACCTACCCCTTTCGATCTGATCAATCGAATTACCTGCTCGATCTGATCCATAAATGCTTTTGGAGCATCCTTAAAAAGTAAATGTGCTTCGTCTAAAAAGAAAATCAATTTGGGTTTATCCAAATCTCCAACTTCGGGCAAACGCTGATAGAGTTCTGCCAATAGCGCAAGTAAGAAAGTAGAAAATACAGCGGGTTGATTTTGAACATCGGAAACGTTTAACAAACTAATTACTCCCTTTCCATCTACCTTTTCAAAAAGATCATCAACATCAAAAGAAGTTTCACCAAAAATCTGATTGATACCTTGCTGCTCAAGGGAAACTATTTTGCGCAAGATAGTTCCGGAAGTAGCGGAAGATATTTTACCATAATCATTTTTTATCTCCGCAGCGCCAACGCCTTCAGTAAGGTAATTCAACACTTTTTTTAAATCACTGAAATCAACAATAGGTAATTTTTTATCATCAGAATATTTGAAGATTACATTTAACACTCCGGTTTGAGTATCGTTCAGTTCTAAAATTTTGCTTAACAGAATAGGACCAAACTCCGTAACCGTTGCACGCATTTGCGCGCCTAATTTTCCACTCAGCGAATAAATTTCAGTTGGAAAAGCGGTAGGTGTAAAATTAATTCCTAATGCTGTTGCTCGTTCTGCTATTCTATCGTTCGTAAAACCTTCTTTCGATATGCCCGAAATATCTCCTTTCATATCGGGCATAAAAACAGGTACACCCGCTGCCGATAATTGTTCAGCAATTAATTGAAGTGTGCGTGTTTTTCCTGAACCTGTAGCACCCGTAACCAAACCGTGGCGGGTCATCATACGCAGTGGAAGACTCACTTTTGCATCGGCAATAATCTCTCCCTCAAATATGCCTGCGCCCAGATAGAGGGATGCACCATTAATAGCATACGATTTATTTATCGCCTCAATAAATTTTTCTTTCGACATAGTGAGAAGTTTATGAAGTAAAAATAAGGTAATTCGATGATGGCTTTATTTGAATCTAGTCAAGTAAAAAGGCCATAAAAAAACCCGGTTTCATCCGGGCTTTTGTTTGAGGTTATTTTGGCTCTACGTAATTCTGAAAGGTATAATTGAATCCAAAATTAAACATTTGGCTAAACTGTGCGCCCGAATCCTGATCATAATCATAAAGCAAAATACCTCCCAAGCCTACATTGATGAATTTATTTACTTTGGCATTGATCATTACTTCAAGTCGATGATCAATTGTTTTTAATTCTAATGTCTCATAGTTTGCATACATCATATACCGGGCTTTCAAGTTAATGTTGGTCGCAATATCCTTGGTAAACTCAGAGGTTAATTGAAAGGCCAGCCATTCAAAGCGTGTGTTATCGCCCACGGGAACACCATACGGAGCAGGAATATCTACTCCATTATCATCATTAAATCTTCCATTGTTATCATTTACAATAGTAACGCGTGGAGCAAAAGGAGAAAGGCGAACATAAAAATAATCTACCGGATGATACTCGAGACCCCAAGCCGAGGTAATAAATGCAGGAGCAGCAAAATCTGAAATCAAAATCGATTGCTCTACACCAAAGGCGTCCTTCTCATATTTATAACCTTTGCTGAATTGAGAAAGAAAATTGAGCGAACTGAACAGACCCCAATTTTTATTTAATTCATAACCATATTTTGTATCCAAATAAATTCGATCGCTGGTCTTTCGCATCCCCTGACCTTCATTTTTCACCATGCCATAAATGAAACTGATTTGATTATCCCACGAGCGTTTACCATCCTTCATGTTGGCCGTGTAATTAAAAAGACCATTCACGCCAATGGAGTTTATTCCCCCTGCTTTCCAATTTGAAGAAAAGGAAGCCTGATTTAGATTTACATTAAACACCAACTTCTTCTTCCACTTAGAAAGTGAATCGGGCTTTACAATTTGTGCTTGTGATTGGTGACTGATAATTGCCAGAAACAGCAAAACAGCGGTAACGAGAAGCGATTTTATATTCATAATCGAGATATAATTTTCAACCAAAAATAACTTGAAAACCCTAAACCTCGAAACTCAAATATTGTTCAACTTAATTTCATCCAAAGCAACTTCTGTAAGGGGCTTGGTTATGAACTTGATAACGTGATTGTTATTGACAATCTTATCGATATCGCGCTTATTATCAGAACTAGAAAGAATAATTACTTTACACTTGTTGCGCACAACTTCATTGAATTTTTCAAACTCATATAGAAAAACAAAACCATCTACAATGGGCATGTTAATATCCAAAAATATAAGGCTGGGGAGATTCGCTGCATTACCCTGATTCTCACGAAGGTAATCAAGCGCTGCCTTACCGGATCCCTTTACTTCAACACGACTGGAAAATTTTGTAATCTCAATGATACGCTTACTGATAAAATTATCAGTGTCGTTATCATCAACCAGCATTACTAAATCTATTGTTTTAAAATCCGTTTGCATCAAAGTTTTGTAAATCTGTCCTCACACGCTCTTTCAAGAACCACAAAAATATTCTTTTTTAGAACATAAGGTTGGCTATGTACTGAAAATCATTAGCGCAACGTAAGAAAATAACTGAATCTCTCCAAAATGTGCATTTACCTCTGATTGATCTTAAGTTTTTCGCCCACAGAAACTGAAAAATCTTTCTTATCATTCCACTCCATCAGATCTTTAATGGTTACGCCATATTTACGCGCAATGCTGTACAAGGTGTCAGAAGCTTTTACTTCATGTTGTATTTCATTGACCTTTGCAGGCTCAACGGCTTTGGTCATGTTTTCAATTTCTATTTCGCGCTTTTGTCCAATAACTTTTAAAACCTGCCCCGTTTTTATTCCATCCTGAAGATTAAGGCTATTCCAAGTAACCAAATCCATTACCGATACCGTATGCTGCTGCGCGATTCCATAAAGTGTTTCGCCTGCCAATACCTTATGTTCACCTTTTGCTTCTGGTGTAGTAACTACCTGATAACCATTGCTTAAATTTTCAGTCTTCACCTCTTCCACCACCGGAGCGCTCTTTTCAATAGCGATGGAGCCTATACTTTCCGTTGGTTTTTTGTATGTGGTTGCCGGGCTGCTGATGGTAGGCACAACAGGTGACTCCGATTGCTGTTCAGGATTTACGGCCCAAGAAAAGGTTTGACTGTTATCCACCATTATCACTTCGCTATCATCCACTGGTTTATCGCTGCCTTTTGGCTTGGTGGCCGATAACCACAACATCATATCGGGTTTTACATCACGATCAGAATTAAGGCGGTTAAATTTTTTGAGTTTACGCATCTTCACTCCATAACGCTGACTGATTTGCCAAAGGCTTTCGCCCGATGCTACTTTATGATAGGCTTCTGACGCTCTATTCCTTTTCTTGCCAAGCAAATAATATTGATTTGGCTCAATGCTATGACTAATCGAAATGTCATTCCATTTTAAAAAATCAGCGAGGTCTGCATTCGCGCGTTCCGCCAATCTCGTGGCATTCTCTCCTTCAATCGATTTGATTGCTGAGATTCCATTAATTCGAATCTTATCGGGTTGGATAGAACTTGCCAAGCCCAACGCATTCACTTTTCCAGGTTCCGCTTTCGCGGATGGCAACGAAGACGCTAGGGTTGGTGAAATTGTAATGTCTTTTACATTACCGATAACCGGAATGAGCACTGTATAAGCTCGGTCGTCAGGGATGGTTCCTTTCTTTGCCCATTTATTGTACATCACTAAATCAGCTTCATTAACAGAAACTTCTTTTGCCAGATCAGCCAATGATTTTTTCTTGCTGTTCTGATAGGTAATTATTTGAATTTGCCCCGGGCCGCTCACCGCAGTTTCAAAAGCAATTTTATGCGCCAAAAATTTCTTTACATACCAGTATGTTCTGCTAGTAATCTCCATGTGCTTGGCACCGTTCTGACTTTCATTCACCACCTTCAACACACCGCCTGCTCCCATTTGATACGCTTGCAATGCATATACCCAATTATTAAAATAGAAATTATTTTTCTTAATGTATCGAGCCGCGCCTCGCGATGCCGATGCAATGTTCATACGCTCATCAATTTCTTTATCGACACGCATGCCCATTTCCATAGCCGTAAAATCTTTGAACTGCCAAAAGCCTACTGCATTTGAAACCGAAACGGCATCAGGTATAAGTGCACTTTCCTGAAGTACTAAATATTTGAAATCATCGGGCACACGCTCTTCTTCAAAAATTTTTTCGATGATGGGAAAATAAGTTTTTGCACGCTCTACTTTAATATTAAAGTGCCTGGGCGATTGCGTCAGCGCATCAACATCTTTTTGAATTTCCTTTCTGGCGTCATCGCGAATGGTTAGCGTGATGCCTGCAAAATTCATTTTATGCGGAACCTGAGGTGGTTGCGCTGCAGCCACTAATGTGGTAGCAAAAAATAGCGCCAAGAGTAATCTCATAAAATTATTCGTTCTGCAAAGATAGCTTTCTTATCATCATAATCCCATCCCTTATGGGAAGCAATACATTCTCAACGCGTTTATCCTCCTGAATCTTGTGGTTGAACTCCAATATTGCGCGCGTATCTTTATCTGGTTTCACATCAAGCACTTTTCCGCTCCACAATACATTATCGGCTAATATTATTCCGCCTGGTTTTAATTTGTCGATTACAAGATCATAATAGGTACTGTATTGTTCTTTATCGGCATCAATAAAAATCAAATCAAACTCATCAGTTAACGTGGGAATGATTTCTCTTGCATTTCCTATTAAATATTCAATGCTATCTTTAAAATCAGAAGCATTAAAATATCCGCGCACTCGCTGCTCCAACTCTTCGTTCACATCAATGGTAATGAGTTTGCCATCAGCTTGAAGTCCTTCTGCCAGACAAATTGCAGAGTAGCCTGTATACGTACCTATTTCTAAAATTCGTTTTGGTCTGATCATATTACTGATCATTGATAACACGCGACCCTGAAGATGACCCGACAACATGCGCGGCTTCATTACCTTAGCATGTGTATCACGATTAATTTGTTTGAGCAAATCACTTTCGTTAGAACTATGCTTTGCTGCATATTGATCAAGGTCCTGATTTATAATTTCCACTGCGTTATAAGTTCCAGATTCAATGTTCCAAGTTTCAAGTGACTACTGTTGCCAGTCGACCGTGGTCGGTGGACATTTCTAAACTCTTTTCACGAAGAGACCGGTTCCATAACAAGGTAACTCAACATCTTCTCGTCAAACATTTCTTGCGCCACATCCTGAACCGTTTTTGCTGTGACGGCATCAATCTTATCATATACCTCTTGCAACAGCGGCACCCGATTAAGATCAATGACTGCTCGTCCCATCATTATCATAAGTCCTAAATTGTTTTCTTCCGACATTGCCAGTTGGCCTTTAATCTGTTCTTTGGTAGAAAGAAATTCTCTTTCGCTAATACGCTTGTCGCTTAGCTTATCTAATTCTTTGCGTACCAGTGAAAGACATTTTATTCCTTGCTTTGGCTCTGTTCCAAAATATATTGCAAACATACCCGTGTCTGCATACGATAGGTATTGTGCATCGATGGAATAAACCAATCCATATTTTTCGCGCACCGCTAAATTGAGTTTTGAATTCATGCATGGCCCACCGAGTATGTTTGTTAAAAGATAAAACGGAATTCGGTTTGGATGAAGAAATGGATATGCTTCACGTCCGATTGCAAAACGAGATTGCTTTACACCACGATGTAAAATCAGTTCTCGTTTTCTATAGGTTTTAAATTTCTTTCGCTTCGCAATTGATTTTCGTAACGGTATTTTTTCCAAATATTTTTTCATCAACTTTTCAACTTGCTCAAGTGTAATGTTGCCAACACAGCTAAACACAATCTTTCTATTATCAATCTGTTCATTGAAAAACGATTTGAAGTCTTTTCGTTTCATAGAAAGAACAGTCTCTTTCGTACCCAGTATGTTCATCCCCATGGGATGGTTTTTAAAAATCAACGCCTCTAGCTCATCTTGCATGGAATCATCTGGATTGTCGAAATACATTCCCATCTCTTCAATAATTACGCCTCGCTCCTTTTCCAATTCATTTTCAGGAAATACAGATTTAAAAGTAATGTCGGTTAAAACATCTACTGCCAATTCAAAATAATTATCCCGAACAGAAGCATAGAAAACTACTTTCTCTTTATCGGTAAACGCGTTTAGTTCACCACCAATAGAATCCAGGCTGGTAATAATATCCAATGAAGTTCGCTTCTTCGTGCCTTTAAAGGCCATGTGTTCCCAAAAGTGCGCAATGCCCTGGTTTGCCAACGTTTCATCTCGGCTACCCATGCCTAAAAAAATTCCACAATGAACAATTTGCGAGGTAGGTATAAATTGGTGTACTACCCGAATGCCGTTCGATAAGGTAAATATTGTACAGTTTCTCATTTGCTGCGAAGATAATCGGTAATGGTTAATGGTTATCAGTTAATGGATAATGGGACGAAAAGTTCTTAATTAATCGTTCAAATTTTAAGTCTAAAGTCTTTAGTCTTGAGTCTTAAGTCCCAATTCCACCTACGAACACTTTTGCCCGCCATCGATCAACCGCTTAATGTCATTTCTTTATTTTTTGTAACATTAACGTGATTGCCATATGGCACAACTCTTGCAAAACCTGTAAAACTATAAGCACACACTATGAGCACCCAAAAAGTAAAAACCTGCTTCACCATCACCTTTACTGACGAACAGTATCAGCACGCCTTTCAATATGTGGAAGACATGAAACGTCACCCTCAACGGATTTTTTGGAGAGGTAAAGAAGGCAAGCCAGATGATGAATTAGTAATCGAGCAAATTGCCCATCGCATTCTTTCGGGCTTCTATAACGATGATGCGTTTAATGCGAGTAGGCATATTATGAAGATGGAGGTTGGGCAATAGTTTCAGGTTCCACGTTCAAAGTTCAATGTTTGGAGTACACATTATGTATTGATAGAACCTTCAACTTGGAATCTGGAACATTGAACCATTAAATTCTGTCCAGCACTTTCTTAATCAGACTATCTATAACCTTGTTCGGGTCTTTAGAGAATTTATTTTTTACGCGATTCGCAATGATGGCGTTTACACTTAATGCTTCATGGCCAAGCAAACGAGCCATGGCATAATACCCTGCAGTTTCCATCTCAAAATTGGTAAGCCAGAAATCAGCGCTTTTATTGTGATAGTAATTTAATTCCTCCAACAGCTTTGGAAATTTTATTGGAACTCGCAATACACGTCCTTGTGGAGCGTAGAATCCGGGAGTCGTTACGGTATTTCCTACCACCATATCAAACGCAAATTGTTCTCGCAACATTTGGGAACCTTTCACAACGTAAGGTGCACTCGGTAAACTGGTGTTGTTTTTAATATCGGAAGAAATAGCTTGCTCAAAATCATCCATTTTTAAGTCATAAAAATTCATGAGATTGTCTAGCCCAACAGCATAATCTGTAGCGAGGTGAGAACCCAAAGGTATATCTTCTTGCAACGCTCCTGATGTTCCTATCCGAATTACCTTTAGTTTTTTCTTTTTGCTTTTTGGCTCACGTGTTTTCAGATCGATGTTAACCAATGCATCTAACTCGGTGAAAAATATTTCAATGTTATCGGTGCCCATACCCGTACTGATAACCGTAATTTTTTTTCCCTTGTACTTTCCAACGTGTGTAATGAATTCGCGCTTGTTCATTTCGAATTCGATATCATCAAAATGTTCACTAATGCGGTACACCCTACTCGGATCGCCCACCGTGATAATTGTATCGCTAATATGTTTTGGCAACAAATTGAGATGGTAAACGCTACCATCATCATTTAATATCAAATCGGTTTCAGAGATTTTAGCCATTGGGCGAATGGATTTTTCTTAACTCTTAATATTTTGTGCCGGGTTTCCAAAAACGGTTTCTCCTGCTTTGATTGGCGCTACAACCACTGAACCCGCTCCTATCCGCGCACCTTTGCCAATGGCAA
>JBBRFY010000069.1:0-18584 GCA_038241205.1 Cytophagales bacterium | reverse complement strand
CGGACTGGATATATCCACTTCAAATCCATTCGCCAGAAATACATAGTAGGCGCGCGATAACTCCGTCAATTCATAGCCCGTGCGTTTTCCACTGTTGCCCATAGTATCCGTGCTTGTTACCACAGCAAGAATTTTACCCCGATAAGGAGCTACGTTTTCGGTTAAGTAGGGAAGTTGGGCAGGAGTAGTAGCCTTAAGTTTCTCGCGGCTGGGTGGTTCGGGTAGCAGACTCATAAACCAAACTGCGAACAGTACGATGGAAAGGATTAAACTGGTAAACGTAATCAGCGACCACTTGATAATTGTTCTTTTTCTTGACATAGCGTTTTAATGATGTTTTCGCAAATGTGAAGCACCGGTAGAACAAATACTTTCGAAATGATCATTTCGAAAGAGTAAAAGATCATTTTGACAACTGCGTTCTATAAGCCAAAGGAGTTTCTCCGGTTTGCTTTTTAAACGCGGTATTAAAACTGGAGATGCTATTGAAACCTACCTCATCGGCAACGGAGGCAATGGTATGATTTTTAAATTGCTCAAGTGCGAACAGGCGCTTGGATTCCTCTATGCGATAGGAATTGATGTAACTATTAAAGTTTTTCTTGCTTTCCTGATTGATAACCAACGATATGATCTGCGTACTAACATGCAACGACTCACTAAGAGACTTTAAGGTAAGATTGGGATTTTTGTATTGTTGATCGTCAACAACAAACTTAAGTACTTTTGAAAAAATCTGTTCAATCTGCTCGTCAGAAACCGGTGTTGTTTTATATTTCGTCTGATCAATCTTTTGAATATATCCCATTCGAAATATAATGAAGCTAATCACTTAAGCAACAATAGAGTATAATATCGGACCTATAACATAGGGAATGAATTCATCAAATAAATTGAGCACATAAGCAATCCAGATGATTAACAATCCATAGAACAAAAGTCTTAGCAATTCAAAAACATCCTGATTAAGTCCAGCTTTCCTTTGCTTACTGGTGTACTGATAGCTGACCATTAAGTAAATCAGCAAATGCAAGTAGTATGATGAAAATATAAATACAAGTACGAGTTTCGGTGATGTTCGGAAAATACCTTCATTAATTATTAGTCCAAATGCCAAGCCGATTGTTGCTGGTATAAAGTGTATGGCATGTTTCCATTTTAATTGAAATAATTTATTGACGCATGACAATGTAAATAAGTAGTACAACGGGCCGATAGCCATGATTGCGCTCAGGCCAATAAAGATGAGTTTCACATCAATTTCCGTAAATTCGAGGAAAACCGATTTACCAACCCTGAATGAAAGGACAACCAATAGAGTACTAAGTAATTTGTTAGCAAGATGACTTCCTTTGGTGTATACCCACAGAAAAATGGCAAGAAATAATCCGTGAAACACACCCATTCCACTGATTACTATCAAAATAATGTCATTTGCACTCACGTATGCAAATTAGTTCAAAGTTTACAATCGGGTGATTGATTTTCGTATTACAAAGATGAGCCAGCAATTTAGGACTAAATGCCGGATGGAAGTGTGCTGCGCGAAACGATTGTACGGTTTATGGTAATTGTGATTGACCCTTCAAAAAGTAATGCCATGAATGCACGAATAAATAATGATTCGTGCATTCATGGCAAGCTACTATAAATGAGCCACAATTTCCTTTATACTTGGACGCTTCTTATATTATAATCAGGATAAAAGTGACGATATGTTATCTTTCCCCTTTTATTGATAGCATAAAGAGCAGGAACGGGTAAGTTTGCACCATTGGTTCCCGTTTGCATCATTGAAGTCAATACTATATCCTTCATACCTTTCAATGAAACCCTGAGGTTTGTCCTGCGCCAGTGCCGACAAACTTAGAAAGGCGATGAAAATACTAAAGGTCAAAAACTTTGCTTTCATAGTATGTTTTGGGTCATATTCAAAAGTTGGGGAGTAATTTTCTTTACGTTTCGAGTTAACCCATATCAATTTAAAATTCATTATAATAATAATTGATGTCGGAATGTGGGTTACTCCAAAACGTACTAAATTTCATTAAAACGCACAAAATCCAAACCAGCTAATGCTGAGGCCAAGGTCTGATGATTGAGCATCGGTTGAAAAAAAAGGGAGCGTTCGCTCCTTTTTTTATGCCTGTTTTTTTGGGCTTTCTCTGTTACAATTTAGCTCCTTGCGTAACACAATTTTTGAATTGAAGTATAAAATAAGTAAGGTCCCGATTTATTCCGAACCATTCGGGTAGCGCCTTATTTATAGAGTAAATATTTCATGCGCATTTTCTTATATTCACTCAGGCCTGGTTCCCAACTTGCGCGGATATCAGCTTCGGATTTTCCGTCAATGATCTGTTGTCTGAATGCTGCCACCCCGATAAGTCTTTCGATCGTACCCATTTCTCTGCTTAACCTCGAGTCAAAAAATTTCTCTTTGAAAGGATACGCCTTGTAAAGCTCCATGATCCACTGAAGATTAATTTGTCTGCGTTCACGAAGTTTTTTGATGTCATATTTCCGAAGGTCAAGCCCATAACATGGTTGGTTCATGTGTAATGGTGTTTCTGCCATTCCGTTGATACTGGTAGGTGTAAAGGAAAAACTATAGATGCCTTTCAATTCCGGACTTCCGAGAACGGTAAATGGGAAAAAAGTACCACGCCCATGGTTGAGATACGTACCTTCAAACATACAGGTGGAAGGGTATAGCAGCACCGCCTGTTGTGTATTCAAATTTGGTGAAGGGCTAACCGGTAAAACGTATGGCGTGTCGTGTGTATAGTTCTCAACCTTTACAATTTTCAAATCGCACTTGACTTTGTTCGTAAGCCAGCCTTCACCATTTGCCATCAATGCAAATTCTGCGACCGTCAAACCATGCGACATTGGAAGTGGAAACATTCCTATTCCTGATTTGAATTGCATGTCAAGAATAGGTCCGTCAATCAAGTATCCATTTGGATTTGGTCGATCCAGAATAAGCAACTGCTTTCCACTTTCCTGACAGGCCTCCATCAAACGTACTAAACCGTTAATGTTAGTATAAAATCGGCATCCAACATCTTGTAAGTCGTATATCATAATATCAACATCAGCCAGATCTTCTTTAGTGGGTTTGTTTTTCTTTCCATACAATGAAATGATCGGAATTCCTGTACGAACATCAATTTCATCTGCCACTTCTGTACCCGCGCTGGCGTTGCCACGGAATCCATGCTCTGGTCCGAATATTTTCACAATGTTTACACCCAGGCTTTTGAGACTATCAACCAGATGTGTTTTACCAATAATGGAAGTTGAATTAGCAAGCATGGCTACTCTCTTTCCTTTTAAAAGCGGTAAAAATTGATCAAACTGTTCGGCTCCTGTTAAAATTTTCTTTTCGGCAATTGTTTTTTCAGGAGCTGAAGTGGCTGAGATAAAAATGGTTGCAGAAATGGTGAGTATTAAGCTGAGGCTAATGCGCATAGAATGTATTTTTAGTTTGATCAAACAGGTCAACTAAGAAAACACGAATTTAGTATACCGAGTCGTAATTCAAATTTATTCTACCCGGCACTCAGATATTTCTGGGCAAATTCGAAATGTTGTAGTGAAAATGCGAATTAGATGCTTCTAATCGGGCATTGGCACTCAGCATAAGTATACGTTTCCTGAGTCGATTTCTTTTACTACCTTATCTGCACTTTATCTCCTTTTTATGACCCGACTCCTAATTGCAGATGACCACCAAATGTTTGTTGATGGGCTAAAATCTCTTCTTGAAGATGAAAAAGAGCTATGTGTTGTTGGAGAGGCAAAGAATGGATACGAGGTGCTGGAGATTTGCGATCAAGAAGCTGTTGATATCGTAATTATGGATATCAACATGCCGCTTATGGATGGTATTCAAGCTTCCAAAGAACTTTCAAAGAAACACCCGTCTATAAAAATTCTCGGTCTCTCTATGTACAACGATCGCGACTACATTGCAGATATCCTAAAAGCAGGAGCATTAGGATACGTTCTTAAAAACACCGGAAAAGAAAACCTCTTAAATGCTATTTCCACCCTGCAGTCCGGAGCACACTATCTGAGTGAAGAAGTTAGGAAGACCTTGCTAAGCAGTTTCATTAAAAATGTGCCATATGAACAAGTGATGGAAAAATTGTCTGATCGCGAGAAAGAAGTGCTTGATTGCATAGCCTCAGGATGTACCACACATGAAATAGGCGAGAAACTTTTCATTAGTAAGAATACCGTTGAGACACACCGTAAGAACCTTTTATATAAACTAAAAGCCCGCAATACTGCTGAGCTAGTCAATAATGCATATAAGCATAGGTTGATTCAGTGATTCTTCAAATCACTATTTTCCGGGATGCAATAAATAATTTGAAGAACAATATTTGTCTCAATTGAATGCTGGGCATGGTGCAGCATTTACGTTTTAGCCAAATAATTCTATGTTATTAATAGCAGACAGCGGTTCTACCAAAACGGAATGGAGACTAGTAAATGAAGAAGGAAATCAGATCACTTCTGTTATCACTGAAGGTCTTAATCCCTATTTTTTATCAAAGGAAAAAATAACGCTCACCATTGAGGAAAAGATTCTTCCTGTGGTGAGGGAGGTGGAGAAGGTATTTTTCTACGGTGCAGGGTGCGGGTTGCCTGTAAAAGCGAATTTGGTTAAAGAAGCGCTGGACAACACGGTCTCAGCACGGTTTCCTTCAGAGGTCTCGGGCGACATTATTGGTGCCGCGAGAAGTTTGTTGCAGGATGATAGGGGGATAGCGTGCATTCTCGGCACGGGCGCCAACTCGTGCATTTATGATGGTCATGAAATTACCAGCATTATGCCTTCACTTGGCTATATGTTCTCTGACTGGGGTAGTGGTACCGTTATGAGCAAGGATATGATTTCTTTATTGTTGCAGGAAAAACTACCGTCAACGATGCTGGAAGATTTTAACGCCACGTATAAGTTAGGCAGGCCCGAAATACTAGATCATATTTACAACAAGCCTTTACCAAACCGTTTTCTCGCTTCGTTTACTCCATTTTTGCTTAAGTATGCTGAAGTGCCAGAGTGTTCAGCAATTATACTCAGCAACTTCACCAAATTCTTTTTCTATTATGTAATGCAATATCCCACGCAAAAAAAAGTGACTAAGGTCAGCTTTACCGGATCGATAGCATATCGCTTTAGACCTTATCTTTTAAAGGTAGCGGATGAGCTCGGCATTGAAATTGAAAACATCGTTCAGCACCCTATGGACGGACTGGTGAAATACCATTGTATCACCGTTCCGGTGAACAATTAGTTGAAAACTTAGAAGCGATCGAAACAATGCTGACCCGACTTTTATTCATCACCTGTTTTATCGAAATTTTTTTTGCGGCCGTTTTGCCGGCATGTGCACAGACGCATCAAAAAACGGAGCTTCGTGCTGCATGGATTGCCACTGTAGCCAACATCGACTGGCCATCACGGAAAGATCTAAGCACGCAACAACAACAAGAAGAATATGTAACATTACTGGATCTGTTAAAATCGGTAGGGATGAATGCAGTGGTTGTGCAGGTGCGCCCTTCGGCAGATGCGTTTTATCCTTCCTCGTATGAACCTTGGTCCGAATATCTTTCTGGTACACAAGGAAAGAGGCCAGAGCCGTATTACAATCCGCTTGCGTTCATGATACAACAAGCGAAGCAGCGAGGGTTAGAGTTTCATGCATGGTTCAATCCCTATCGTGTCAGCATGAAGGAGACGATGAATTTTGCTGATACGCATCCGATACATAAACACCCTGAGTGGTTTCTCAAATACGGAGGTAAATGGTATTACGATCCGGGTCATCCTGAGGCACAAGAGTATGTACTTCAATCAATCTTAGAAACCGTAAAGCACTATGATCTTGATGCTGTTCACTTTGATGATTATTTTTATCCGTACCGCATCGCAAACGAAGTGTTCCCCGACAGTTGCAGCTACTCTTTTTTTGGAAAAGACACGTTTGCAAATGTTGACGACTGGAGACGGAATAACGTAGACTTCTTCGTGCAAGAACTTTCTTTACGGATCAAGAAGGAGAAGCCGCATGTGAAGTTCGGTATAAGTCCGTTTGGCGTTTGGCGAAATAAAGACAAAGATCCTGACGGATCTGACACTCAAGCGGGACAAACAAACTATGACGATCTCTTCGCTGATGTTTTAAAATGGCTGAAGGAAGGATGGATCGATTATGTTACGCCACAGCTCTACTGGCACATCGGATTTAAAGTAGCTGATTACTCTGTCTTACTGGATTGGTGGAGCAAACACACTTATGGAAAACACCTGTACATTGGTCAGGCGGCTTATCGGCTTGGAGAAAACGGTTGGGAGGATTCGGAAGAACTCTATAATCAGGTGACGATGAACAGAAATTATGCTGAAGTTAAAGGAAGCATGTATTTTAACACAAAAACATTTTTACACGATAAACAAGGAATTAACGCGAAAATGCGGCAAATCTATCCCAGTAAAGCACTAATCCCTTCTATGCAGTGGATCGATGCAGTACCTCCGAAAGCACCCTTCATTCAGCACACGGGAGGTTCCCAGAGAAATGGAGTTCAGCTTTCGTGGTCTGACTCAACCAATACTGACGCATCATATTACGTACTCTACAGATTTAAAAAAGGTGACTTAATAACTGCAGATAATCCAGTTAACATTGTCGCTATTGTGCAGCGTGAGCCATCTGCAATTCAATCTTGGCTTGACAAAACAACTGGCAAACGAACCCTCTACACATACTGCATTACAGCTGTTGATCGGGGACATAATGAAAGTACGTTCAGTCCCGCCATAACCGTTAAAACCAGAGGAAAAAAAGCGCCAATTAAAATTGTTACGAAACCGCGCTGATCGCTTTTCTTCATTGGTCATGTCCAGCATCGCCTTCTCAGATAAAAACAGTGATATTTTTAAATCACCATTTTCAGTGATGGAAATCACTATGTAAATAGGAACTTTTGACAAATGGCCTATTTGTTCATCTAATACCACCTAACCTATCATCTATGAAAAAAATTTTACAATGTACATTGTGGGCAATAGGATTTCTTCTGTTGCACTTTCAGGGAATTGCGCAGGAAACCGCGATAACGGGACGTGTTGTCGCCACATCAGACAAGAGTCCGTTACCTGGAGTTTCCGTTACTATAAAGGGGACTGCCAGAGGTACTGTTACTGACTCCGATGGAAGGTTTGCAATGACCGCAAGTCCGACCGATGCATTGCTGTTCAGTTTTATCGGGATGGGGACGAAGGAAGTTACAGTAGGGAGTTCGCAAACTTTGACCGTTTCCCTTGATGACGCTATTACCACACTGGATGAGGTGGTAGTTGCCGAATTTGGGATTGCGCGTAAGTCCCGAGCAATGGGCGCAGAAGCTCAGACTATCGTGGGGAAAGAAATTGCCGAATCAGGTCGAGATAATTTTGCTTCAGCACTCATGGGCCGTGTGTCCGGTTTAACCGTGATCTCTTCTGGCGGAGCTCCCGGTGCTTCCTCAACAATTCAGTTGCGCAGCATTACATCGATTTCAGGTAATAACCAACCGCTTTTTGTGGTGGATGGTGTGCCCATGAATAATTCCACTTATAATCCGTCAGCCAATGCTGGTCCAGCTCTCAATTCCGTTCGTGACACAGACTATTCTTCCAGAGGTAATGACTTTAATCCAGAAGATATTGAATCCGTGACCGTGTTAAAAGGACCGGCTGCGGCTGCACTTTATGGTTCCAATGCCTCTAATGGTGCTATCATTATCACCACTAAGAAGGGAAGCGGAAAAGGTGGTAAGGTGACGTATAGCAACCAATTTCGGTGGGACAAAGCGTATGGTTACCCAGAGTTCCAGACCAAATACGGCAATGGTGCATACGGCACAACAAATCAATTTTTTACTGGTCAATTCGGAAGCCCTTATCCTGAAGGGACGGAACTCTACGATAACATTGGTTCAGTATTACAAACCGGCCTTACCTCTAAGCACAACCTTTCAGTTGAAGGTGGAACAGAAAAGGCATCGCTACGGGTATCGGCATCCTACCTTGATCAGACGGGTGTGATCAAAACCACGGACTACTCCAGATTCAACCTGTCCCTGGCAGGAAGAGCTGAGGTGACTAAATGGATGAGCGTTGAAGCGTTTATGCAGTATACCTCCACTACAAATACGAAAGCTCCCCGTGGCGCACTCGGTACTTTAGGAAGATCGATGTTGTGGCCTCAGGTAGATAACATGGCCGACTACCTGGATGCGGATGGTGAGCGTATGCGCATGCCAGGTCTATACACCGACAACGACTTGTTGAATCCGCTTTTCGCTTTATATAATAATAAACTGTATGATGATTCCGACCGTATTCTCTCCACGGCTACGGTGGCTATTACTCCTTTTGAAAACGCATTTGTGCGTGCGCAGTTGGGGTGGGATGTAGGTATATCGACTTATGAGATTTCAACACACCCTTATTTCTCCAATAATAATGCAGGCAGGGGTGCTTATAGTATTACCAAAACCAATTTTTCAGATCCCACCGTCAACATACTGGCTGGTTATAACAAACAGTTGTTCCAAGATAAGTTATCGGTATCAGCGCAAGTGGGCTATCATCAGTTAGAAAATGGTATTGGCAGCGTTTCCAGCTACGGATCTGATTTTCTGGTTTTGGATTTTCAGTCGATTAACAATACAAATGCTACCTCCCAAACCTCCACCAAGGTGACTACGAAGCGAAGAATACAGGCCCTTTCGGGACAAGTAGAATTGGGTTATAACAACATGGCATTTATTACGCTGCGCGGGCGTAACGACTGGTCGTCAACGTTACCCAAAGCCAACAACTCTTTTTTCTACCCTGCCATCGAGGGATCCTTGGTGATTTCAGATATGCCTTTTATGGAAAATCTCAATCCCACTATTGGCTATTTGAAGTTGCGCGGCTCTATTGCGCAGGTGGGTAGGGATGCAGGACCCAACGAAATTGATCCCCAACTGGTACCTACCGCTTTGACGGGTGGAGGGTATCGGTACGGTTTCACTGGTCCCAACAAAAACCTGAAGCCAGAGATAACAACTTCTAAAGAAATCGGTATCGAAACCCATTTCCTGAATAACCGCATCAATGCCGACTTTACTCACTTCTGGACAAACTGTTCCGATCAGATCGTGAAAGAATTCCGTTTGAGCTATGCGACTGGTTTTGTATTAAATACACTAAACGTAGGCACTTTCGAAACCTGGGGATGGGAAGGTCATATTGATGGAGATATCATTCGGAGTGCTGGTGGCTTGACTTGGAATGTGGGAATTAATGCTTCCAAGACTAATTCAGAAGTTGTTTCGATGCCTGCCAATGTTACAGAATATTATAACCCTTATACATGGAACACCGGCAATATTCGCAATGGAATTAGCGTGGGACATCCCGTTACAACTATCTCTGGGAATGCCTATACACGCAATAAAGCTGGAGATATCCTGATCAATCCTACCACGGGTCTTCCTTTGGTGAATACCAACTGGAGTATCATTGGCAATCGCGAGCCTAAATTGAGGTTCGGAATCACTTCCAACGTGACATATAAAAGCATCTCATTATCGGCAATTTTTGCGGGAAGATTTGGCGCTACTGTGGTTAACGGCACAAAACGCCTCATGATGCAGCGTGGGGTGAGCTGGGAATCGGTTGAGTTGAGAGAACGCGGCCCAGTAATATTTAATGGCGTGCTCAAAGATGGTAATGAAGAATCGGAAACGCCTACTCAGAACAATATCTCCGTTAATTACGGAACTCAGAGTTCTTCAATTTTCTCGGGAGGAGATGAGGATTGGCTGGAAAAAAATGTCAACTTTTTACGTTTACAAGAGATCCGCCTAGGGTATAAGTTACCTTCTGCCTGGATGAATAAAATATCTGTTTCGAGTGCCTATATCTATGTTACCGGTAATGATTTGTTCACATGGACCAATTACTCGGGTATTGATGCTGTGGGCAATACCATGTCTGCAGCTGCTGGTGGAACCGGGGGCGAAGGTATTGATGTATGGGCGCTTCCCAGTCCCCGAGGATTTTCAGTCGGGATTGGCGTAACGTTCTAACGCTTAACATGTAAAACTTCAAACAAGATTATTATGAGAAAGAGACTATATATTATTTGTGCCGCGTTTGGGTTGCTATTGACGCCAACGGCATGCGAAGATTACCTGGACGTGAATAGGAATGTTGATGCACCAAATTATGTGGACGCCTACCTTTACCTAGCCGGTATCCAACAGTCGTTTCAGGGATTATATTATGATGTTCGTGCTACAGCACCACTTGCGCAGATGATGGGTACGACCGCTGCCCACTTCAGTAATTATGCTGCACATTTCGTTCCCGCTGTTGGAAGAGATGAAGGAGGGGAAATATGGCGATTAACTTACTTTCTGCAAGGCGTGAACCTGGAAAACCTCATTCGACAATCAGAGGAAGCAGGAGAGTGGACATTAGCAGGTATCGGTTATGCAATCAAAGCATATTCCTGGGATCAATTGACAAAAATGCATGCCGATCTACCATTGACCGATGCGTATGTCCCTGATCTTTTATCTCACGACTACGATTATCAGTCTGAGATCTATCCGCAGGTGCGAGAATGGGCTTACAAATCCGTTGAATATCTTGAAAAGGAAGATGCAACTAATTACGGCACAAAAATCTCAGCCAACGATTATATCTATGAGGGTGATAAAGCAAAGTGGATCAAATTTGCTTATGGCGTAATTGTACGTAACCTGGCATCGCTATCAAATAAAACTGATTTCAACACTGCTTATGCGCAAGAACTGATTGACGCTGCAGGCAAGTCTTTCGTCACATCCGCTGATGATGCTACGCTGCGGATCGCAGGAGGTTCCGTTGCTGCACCTTATGCTGAATTTAATAATTTCTGGGGTACAGCCCGCCCCAATCTTTCATATAGTTATTTCCAACATGAATATGCAGTGCAGGTTTTTACCGGAACCGTTCCCAAGTATGATGAGGCTACAGGTAACAAAATACCTAGTGTAGGCAATCCATATTACCCTTTTGAACTGGCGGACAAACAAATTATATCCGATACTGCAGTGATCACACAAGCCGGACATTACGATCCCAGAGTAGCCGTTAAATTAGCCACGGTTGACGATCCTAGTTTTAACGCTATAGACAATGTGAATTCCATTAAAAAGCGCACATATTACGGAGGCACTTTTACAGGTACCGCAGGCCCTATCGGGACAGCGCCTTCTTTTTACGGCAGGACGGTGAGTTCAACGAATTCCGGCACTACACATGACGGCATGGGCCGGTGGCTGTACCGCGATAACGCCCCCTATATTTTGATGACGTGTGCTGAATTAAAATTTTGCCTGGCAGAAACCTATTGGAAACTGGGAAATACCACGAACGCATTTGAAGCCTTCACGGCCGGTGTCAAAGAAGACATAGCTTTCACTGCGAAGTACATCGTGCCCGGGACAAAGGGATCTGCAACGGGAGGAGATAAGATTACAACAGCTGTGTTCAATACACTAGCCGGTGAATACACGGCCGGACCGTATGTGGATGGTTTAGCAGAGTCGGATTTTTCACTGTCTCACATTATGATGCAAAAATGGGTAGCGCTCTATCCGTGGGGCGCTCAGGAAGCCTGGGTCGATATGAGAAAGTACCATTATGATATTAGCTATACAGGCGAATATCCTTCGGTAGCAAGTGGAGCGTGGGACGCCAATGCCGTCAATCAGAAATGGGATACAGATCCTTCAAAAGTGTATAAGGGGTTATATCTGGCGCCTGCGCAGGTGCAGGGCCGTAAAGGTACCTACAATCTCCTTAACGAGGGCTCGCCTGCTTACCGCATTCGTCCGCGGTTTAACTCAGAATACATGTGGAACAGACCTTCATTGGAAACGTTGAAGCCTATTTCCGGTGTGGCGGATAATTACCAAACCTCCATTCCTTGGTTTGCTTATCCGAATGATCTCCCTATTATTAATTAATTATGGTCAACAGCATTTTAAATAAATGAATATGAAAATTCTTAAAAATCTTGTCTGGATTTTGCTGGCTGCATGTGCGTTTTCGTGCGAGACAAATGAAATTGAATTTAATACTACTCCTATTTCGGGTAAAGCGGAATTCCAGTTGCATTATATAGTACCGGTCACAGCAGTTGCGACCAATAACATTTACAGGGTTGAAATCGATGGTCAGTTGTACGCTAACCCTACTGCTCCTCTAACCACTTACAACGGTCTACCCAATAGTGGTGTCTCCGCCTTTTACAACGTAGAGCCCGGTACAGTTAATATAAAACTATATCAAGGGACGGATGGGTCAGCATTGGTTTACGACCAAAACGCTACCCTAGTGGCCGGAAAGCAGAATATATTCGTCCATGATTTTAATCAGCCTCCGGTAGTGATTGATAATGGTTACCCCTACGAAAAATCTGTAACACTGGATACCGACACCACTTCATATGTAAAGTTTTATAACTTTTTGTACGAGACAGCAGGTGTCCCTACTACGCTTAGGCTACAATATCAATATATATTTACCCGTAGTTACTTTAATGAAAAATTTGAACGCATTGTCGTTAATAAGGATACACTAGATGTTGGGCCTCCAGTGGCTTTTGGCGAGTCTACAGGTTGGCAGCCAGTAAAAGTTTTTAAAGAGGTTTATAATTCAAGTGGGACAGCGCGTTTAGATTACCTTATACAAATAGTGGATGCAAATGGAGACATAGTAGGTCGCTTGCAAGCAAGAACTAGCGGTGGAGTATTAAGGGACTATGCAGACAACTGGACTACTACTGTGGGTAGAAATGTGCATCACATTTTTGCCGGACTGCGTACGGTCGCCCCGGGCTCGGCTGTGCGGCTGTTCACTGCAAATTAGTCAGCAAAATTGAATTAAGAATTTGGGTTAGAAGTGGTCCTCTTCGGCTTCGGCTGGAGAGGGCTTTTCTATTTTGGATTGTCATTTATCCAAGCTCATTAATTCTACTTTTTTTAATACCAATAATAATGATGTCGTGTAGTCACATTTTTTTGTCGAAGAATATTAACATGAAGAGACTATCGCTACTTGCCGCATTGGTTGTTTTGGTTACGGCTCTATCGTCAACGGCTCAACAGCTCATTGAACGTCCACCCTTTTTACAATACACCCATCATCGTTGGGTTGATTCTGTGTTTAATTCACTTACTACAAACGAAAAGATTGCGCAGCTCTTCTTTGTAGCGGCTTACTCGAACCGAGGCCAAGACCATAAGCAGGAAATACTAAAGCTAATCCAAGAGCAAAAAATCGGTGGGTTGATATTTTTTCAAGGCGGCCCCGTGCGCGAAACAAAACTCATCAATGCGTATCAGTCGGCATCAAAGGTGCCACTGCTCATGGCAATGGATGCCGAGTGGGGCTTGGGGATGCGTCTCGACAGCACGATTAACTATCCGTATCAAATGACCTTGGGTGCAATCCAAAACGATAGTATGATTTATAAAATGGGAGCGGAGGTAGCGCGCCAAATGAGACGTGCAGGACTTCACGCAAATTTTGCTCCGGTAGTTGATGTCAATAATAATCCGAATAATCCTGTAATTAATTTCCGTTCATTCGGGGAAGACAAATACAATGTAGCGCGTAAGTCAATTGCCTATATGAAGGGTATGCAGGATCATGGTCTTTTCACTACAGCAAAACATTTTCCGGGTCATGGCGATACCGGGACTGATTCTCATGATGCATTGCCACAAATCAACCATTCGCGTGAAAGAATTGATTCCTTGGAATTGTATCCATTCCGAGAAATAGTAAGAGCAGGAATAAGTGGTGTTATGGTTGCACATTTGAATATTCCTGCGCTTGATTCTTCTGGTGTTCCTTCTACGCTATCAAGGCCTATCGTCACTGGGTTGCTTCGAAAGGAACTTGGGTTTACAGGGCTGATTGTAACCGATGCCATGAACATGCGCGGTGTAACTGAAAATCATTTACCGGGGGTGGTTGATAAGGATGCTATTCTCGCGGGCAACGATGTGCTTGAGATGACTGGCGATGTAGTGCGAGCAATTGCAGAGATAAGCAAGGCACTAAAAGAAGGTAAATTAAAACAACACGACATAGATGACCGGTGTAGAAAAATGCTCGCCATAAAATATTGGGCGGGGCTTGCACATAAAAAATTGGTGAACATGCAAGACATAGCGGAAGAGCTGAATACACCCGCTGCAAAATTGCTTAACCGTGACCTTCTTCAAGCTGCCATTACGGTGTTAAAGAACAACAACACAACACTACCCATTCGCGAACTGGATAAGGTTCGCGTTGCTTCTGTTTCCTTTGGAAGAACTAAAATGACGCCTTTTCAAAAAACGCTGAGTTTATACACACGCATGGATCACTTCCATATACCCAATGATGCACGACAAACCTATCTCGATTCTGTAGGGCTACAACTCAAAAATTATAATCAGATCATAGCGGGTATTCATGACGATCCGGGCCGACCCGTTAATCGCGTCACGTTTTCTCAACCCGTATTGCGTTTCATTAGCGCTCTTGCTACCGTTGATAATGTTGTTATGGCAGTGTTTAAAAATCCATATGCTTTAGACAAACTGCACTCTATTGAGGAGGCGGATGGACTCATCGTAACCTATCAGGATAATGCTGATGCAGAAGACCTGACGGCACAACTTATTTTTGGCGGGATTAGTGCAACGGGCAGGCTGCCTGTAAGTATTGGGGATACGTTTCTGCTTGGCGATGGTGTGGATGTTCAGGGAGGAATTCGCTTTAAGTATACGCTGCCCGAAGATGCGGGAATGATATCAGGTATACTTTTTAAACGGGTTGATTCTCTAGTTAACCAGGCGTTGAACAATAAAGCGATTCCAGGTTGTCAGGTGTTTGTGGCCAAGGATAAAAAGGTTATTCTGCATAAAGCCTATGGTTATCAGGACTACAGTGACACACTCAAAGTAAAGCTAACGGATTTGTACGACCTGGCTTCTGTAACCAAAATTTCCACCGGCTTACCTTCGCTTATGAAGCTTTATGATGAAGGTATTTTTAAGCTCGATGCAACGCTGGGTAACTATCTTCCTAAGTTTAAGAAATCAAATAAGGCTGACATACCAATGTACGACATCCTTACACATCAGGCGCGCTTCAAGCCTTGGATTCCGTTCTGGAAGAACACGCTGAGGGAGAACGGAGATTACAAATGGGCCACCATCAAGAACGATTCATCCAAACGGTTTCCGATCAAACTGACAGATCACATGTATTTGCATCGGTCTTACCCGGATAAGATTGTGAAGGCAATTCGAACATCGCCACTGGAGGCTGAAAAAAAATATGTGTACTCTGATTTCTTTTTTATCCTAGCACCAAGAGTGGTTGAAAGCATGATTGACCAGGACTTTCAATCTTACATTCACACCAATTTTTACAAACCATTGGGCGCAAACTCACTTACCTATAATCCTCTACTACATTATCCCAAGAATGCTATTGTACCGACAGAGCATGATTTCTATTTCAGACACCAGTCTATACATGGTACGGTTCACGATGAAGGCGCCATTATGCTTGGTGGCGTTTCAGGACATGCCGGATTGTTTGCAAATGCCAATGACCTTGCAAAACTTATGCAAATGTATCTTGACAAAGGCGAGTACGGAGGTAAGCGCTACCTCAAAGCTGAAACGCTTGCCGAATGGACACGCACTCGCTTTCCAGAAAACAACAATAGAAGAGCCTTGGGTTTTGATAAGCCTAACTTGAAATACATTGAGCAGAATAACAATACCGCAAAAGATGCTAGCACTTCAAGCTTCGGACACACGGGCTTCACAGGAACATTTACCTGGATGGATCCCGAATCAGGACTTCTTTACATCTTCTTGTCGAATCGCGTAAATCCCACGCGTGATAACACGCGACTGTATCAGTTGAATACACGAACAAAAATTCAGCAGGTACTATATGATTCAATGCAGAAAAAAGATCAATAATGAATCAATGACGTTTACTTAAGCCTTTTTTTATGACCTCACCTCTCCAAAAGAGAGGATGCCAGCGGAGCTTAAGTCAACGACATTGAATGATGAATCGTTAGTTATGGCCTCTTGATTTTTTTATAACGGTAAAATCCACCTCCTTTATCCCAGTTGCAAATGATGAGCGTGTCATAATCATCGGAGACCGCCAGCCCACGCGCGTCAGCGCCATCCATATCCGGAAGAGGAAGCGTCCACATGACCTTGTCCTTTTCATTGCGAACATGAAGTGTTGCTCCGGAAATTCCGCTGGGCCTTACCGCAGCAAATACTTTATCCCCCACAACTCTGAATGCATTGCAGCCTGCAGCTGTACTTGTGATATCTTCGCTTCGCTTGTAGTTCACACCATCGTTACTTTTATAAGTTTGTATAACAGCACTTCCAGGATCCGGAAAATAGAGTGTGAGGCCATCCGCGCTCATATCAAATGTCCTGGCAAGGATTCGTTGTGGTAACGAAATCGTCCTCACCAATTCGAAGGTTCCGGGTGAGCGTGTACTTTGTTTCAGCACATAATTTGGATCTTCTGCAAAGAGAGACATCGCATAAATCTCTCCTTTCTCGTTTACACGTGGTGAGGTAATCGCTCGTTTTCCTTCAGGTGTTTCCCACACGGCCATGCCTTCACCGGTGTTTGCATTTATCTTGATCAGGTAACGATTACTTGCCACCAGCACATTTCCATCGAGATCGATTCCAATGCCGTTAATTGGTTTCAGTAAGTAGGATTTGGAATTGATGATTACTGATTGAAGAGGAGAGAAGCTTGCATCTTTTCCCTTCGCAAGTTTTACATATAAAGATCCACCATAATCCGCGAGCCATAATTTTCCACCTTTGTCCCACAACGCTCCGGCACCTTGCCCTTCAGCGTTATCGATTTTTCCTTCCAAGGTGTAAGACTCCGGTTCAACCTCACTGAAATCCGTTAGTGGCTCATTGCTTCGCATCAGATGAATAGCTGAGTGATTACTGACTGCAATGTGTTTGCCGTCAGAGGCAAGTACACGATGATAGAACGTTCTAACCTTACCCTCTTCGGCATTACCTAAAAGCGTATAGATTTCGCTTTCTGTTTTCTTGAAAAAATTGACACGACCAGTATTCTGTTGCAGGGTGATATTGCTAAATAGGCTGTCAGTTGCCATCTGGTAAGTGTACGAAACAAAGTCACCATTTCTATCACGCGATGTAGTCCACGAAAACGGGTAAAGCCCCTTACTATTTCGAATGCCGTAGGTGTTTCGCGTATTGTGTGACGCGATAACAGATCGTTCGGGTGCGGTATTTTGTGTGGGATAAAGCTGTGCCCTCAGTTCCGTTTTTTCTGTTTGAATTAAAATATGATAAGCACCCACACTCAAATTTTCAGCAATGTCTTCATCAATTTTGAATGATCCGGAAAATGTTCCGCTTTTCTGATTTTTAGATTTTGCAGGGATAGTGAATAACACTTCGCCCACCTCAGTGTGTTTTCCCTTTCGGAAAGTGATGGCATCATTCCTTTTGACAAGCTTACTGTCAAGATTGAAATTACCTGTCAGCGTGATGGTATTCTTGTTAATTACAATCTCTGTTGTTCCACGCGACTTGTCGGCACCATCGCTTGAGAAGAATATACCATCAGCTTTTCGTGCGATCGGAATGTCATGGCGAATCAGAAATCCATTCACACCTGCTATCGATGATGGGAGTTCCTGATAATCCACTACTGACATACTCCTGGCTTCGCGATGTTTGATATCATAGGTAGTGTATAGAATGGTATCCTGTTGGTAGAATACATCCATTATTGTTACGGTATTTACAGGATGCTTGTCGAGAGAAAGCCATCTTCGCGGACCGGAACCTGCAGCACCGGAGTTGAGAAGCTGAAGATCGCCACGTTTGCCAGGATAGTAGGCATGTTGATGTCCACTGATGTACACCTTCACGTTGTACTTCTCCAGCATTTTACGCAGCGCTTCTCCGTTCTCGAGCACATTGCCTTTTGAGTCGCGCTCCTGCGCCACGCTGTAAAGTGGCAAGTGCCCCATTACAAAGCGGAGCCTGGCATTTTTAGCTTCGGGCTTTTCAAACTGTTCTGACAGCCACGTTAGATTCTCTTTTGTAATCTCGGCCGAAGAGGCATCCCACGATACGAAGAAAGCATCCTGCGTATGAAAAGAATAATAATGTGGAAAATGATTTTTGTCTACGAACGTGAGCCCCGTTTGATGTAGCGGATCATTCCAGTAGTCTGTAATCGCTTTGCGCTCCGATGGATAGGATCGCAGTCCATCGTGATTGCCTATTGTAAAGGCAAAAGGTATTTTATTTTTTCGCAGCGGTTCGGCTATATGTTCATCAAAGCCATTCCACATTTTTGTCAACGTTGCCGTGTCGGATACACCCATGCCCGCAACCATATCGCCACCGCACAAAATAAGATC